>SKXI01000434.1 GCA_007128515.1 Halococcaceae archaeon
CGACCCCCGGAACCCCGGGGACGGCCGCGGTCTCGAACCACCGTTCGTCCGGAACGAAGAGCGTGATCCGAAACGGCCACGCCACGAGGGGGACGCTCGAGAGCGGGAAGTAGACCCGACGCAGTCGGCGGGTCACCGCCTCCCGGGACGAGACTTTCAGGGTCGGCTTTCGGAGGTCGTCGGCGAGTTCGCTCCGCCTCCCGGTGAACCGCGCCTTCGGGACCGACGCGTTGGCGAACACCTTCTCCTCGATCATCCGCAGCCGGGAACGCGTCACGTCGAACGAGCGATACCGTCTGCCGTCGGACACGAGGGAGATCGTCAGCGCGAGCATCCCGATCAACAGGAAGGACGGCGGGCTCTCCGGTGAAGCGAACGAGAGCGCGAGCACGGCGGCGATCACGCCGATCGCCCAGTCGATCGTCGGGTCGGGGCGGCTGACGCGGGTCGACATCTGGCCCACCTCTCCCCGGTACTAGTGCGGCAGCAGCGAGAGGAACTCCGTCGTTCCCGTCCCGCCTCCCCGGCCACCTCACTGGCCTCCTCCGTCTCGGGGTCGATCGTGTCGTTTCCCTCAATGGGCTGAACACGTCGTCAGCGGCCAAAGCACCTGGCAGCGACACGAGCGACGGGACGGATCGGCTCGGATCCCGGCGACCACGGGATCGGCGTCTCGATCCGGTTCACCAGATCGACTCGAGCGGCCAGAGCTCCATCGAGACGCTCGCCGCACCACCCGTCGCCGAGAGCGAGAGCCGATCGCTCCCCTCGCTCTCGGGGTAGACCCGCCCGGTGAGACAGCGTCGCTCGTTCGCGAACAGCTCCACCACCGAACCGTCGACGAACGCCCGGAGCGTGAGCGGGTCGGAGAGGTCGTCCGCGGGCGCGGTGACGGGCTCCTCGACCGTTCCCGGCCCCCCCGCAGCGCTGCGGTCGATCAGCAGTTCGTCGTCCGTGTAGCGGATCGTCGTCCGCTCTCCACCGCTCGCCGCGGTGAGACAGGCGAGTTCGACCGAGTCGGCGCCGTCGAGGTGGATCTCCGCCGCGAGTTCGAGCGACCGGCCACGAACCGGAAGCTCGGTCTCTGTTCCGGGTTCGAGCGCGATATCGAACTCGTGGCGCTCGCCCCGGAGTGCCTCCAGCTCCGCTGCGGGGCGCTGGCGGAGTTCGTCCCCCTCGACAGAGAGTTCGCGCGGGAGCGAGAGACAGCCCGACCAGCCGGCGTCCCACTGCTCTCGCGCGCCGCGTGCCTCGGGGAGCCAGCCCCAGGTGAGGTATCGATCCCCGTCGGCAAGCGACTGCGGGGCGTAGAAGTCGCCGTGGTCGAGCAGGCCGGTCGACTCGCGTTCGAAGCGACCGCGAGCGGCGTCGAACGAGCCGACGAAGTAACGCACCTCCTCGTAGTTCGAGACGTGGAGCAGGTCGCGGTCGGCGAACCCCAGGAGTTCGGGACACTCCCACATGTGACCCTCTCCGGGTTCGCCCGCGAGCACCGGCCCCTCGTACCGCCAGTTCGCGAGGTCCGTCCCCGTGTAGTAGAGGACGACGCCGGTCCCCTCGTCCGTGCCGGAGCCGATCAGGTGGTGCCAGGTGTCGCCCTCGCGCCAGAGGGCGTGGTCCCGGAACTCCGTCTCCCAGTGTTCGGTCGAGCGCAGCGCCGGCTCGTCCGGGGGGAGTTCGATCACCGGGTTCGCCTCGTAGGTCTCCCAGGTGCGGAGGTCGGGGTCGTCGCTCGTCGCGAGACACGGGAGCTGTCGCCTGTCCCTGCCGCCGGTGTAGACGAGCGTCGGCGTCCCGTCGTCGTCGACCGCACAGCCCGACCAGCAGCCGTCCCGGTCCGGACCGTTCGGCGATGGGGTGAGCGCGACCGGTTCGTCCCGCCATCGAACGAGGTCCGAGCTGGAGACGTGGCCCCAGTGGATCGTCCCGTGGTGCGGTCCCGCGGGGTTGTACTGGTAGAAGACGTGGTACCGGCCGTTCCAGCGAACGAGCCCGTTCGGGTCGTTCAGCCAGTTCGCCGGCGCGGTGAGGTGGTGGCTCGGACGGTGGTGGTCGCCCGCGAGCGTGGCTCGCAGTTCGCCGAGGGCGGGGACGTCCCGGGGCCGCTCCGGGAGCTCCTCCGGTCGCGCGAGACAGTCGACAGCGTTCGAGAGCAGGCGGTCTCGCCGCTCGCCGAAGGCCTCCCCGGCCGAGACGAACGAACCGATCCCGAGGACTGCTCCCCGGCCGACCCGCCAGACGGCCATCGGGAGCTGGCCGTAGGCGTCCCCGCTCCCGCGGGCGGTCGCCGCGAGCAGTTCGCCACGCTCGGGGAGGATTCCCTCGTAGCGGGCGAACGGGGCGTGTTCCGCGGTGAACGCCCGCTCGTCGAACCCCGAGAAGAGCGGGTGGTCGGTGTACCGGGCCTTCGGGAGCGGCCCGGTCGGTTCCTCCTCTACCCCGGTCACGTCCGGCGGGACCGGGTCGACGCCGAGCGCGGCCACCGCCGAGAGCGCGCGTCCGGTCAGCAGGAGGCCACCACCCGCACGCAGGTACGGGAGGAGCCGCTCGCGGTGGGTGTAGAGCGCGTCCGTGATCACGAGCGACTCCTCCTGGTGCCACCAGAGCAGATCGTACGTCGTTGGCTCGAGCGCGTCGAACTCGACCGTCGTCGTCTCGAACGGGGCGTCGCCGTAGACGCTCCGCTGCGCCGGTGAGAGCGCGTCGAGGAAGGGAGTACCGACCGCGAACGGGAACCGGTCCATTGGAACGGGTACCGGAGTCGGAGTAAAAAGCCTTCTCAGGCGTCCGCCGCGAGCGCCATCGTCCGGACCCGGGCGACGACCTCCGCGACGACCGCGCCCGTGGCGAGCGTCGCGAGCGCGACGACCGCGAGCGCGAGCGGCCCCTCGCTCGACAGGAGTCCGTAGAGGGGGATCCGGTCGGGCGATCCGTCGCCGAGCGCGGTCGACCCGGCTGCGAGCCCCATCAGGACGCCCGAACAGGCGACCACCAGCACGCCGTGGAGCGCTCCGGACCGGGTCGACGGCGCGGCGAAGTAGCCCGAGAGCGCGACACCCACGAGGAGACACGCCGCAGTCAGTCCCACCCCAGTCACGGGAGTGAGCGGCCCGATCACCGAGACGCCGACCGCGACGAGCACGACCGAGAGACCGACCGCGACCGCGCCGCCGTCTACGCGCCGGAGCTCCCGGTCGTCGTGTTTCGCCCGTAACGAGCGGCGAAGCTGGGTGTCACGTCGCATCTCAGACGTCGCTGAGGCGGATCCCGTCGTCGACGATCCGGGCGTTCCGTTCGCGATCCAGCGCCGCCGCCAGCTCCTCGTGCTCGTAGAGCTGCTGGATCAGCGCGTACTGGAAGTCACACCAGACCTCCGCGTAGATCGAGGACTGGCCCCAGGCACGGAGTTCGACGATGTAGCCGTCGTACTCCTCCCACCGGCCCTGGAGGCGGTCCAAGACGTCCGCCGCGGCGGCCGCCGCCTCCTCCTCTCCCGCCTCCATCGCGTCGTTGATGTACGTCTCGTACTGCGTGATCTCGCGGTCCATCGCCATCACCGCCTCCTCGCTCCCCTCGGGGAGCGTCGAGGCGAGCTCCTCCGGCACGACGAGGTCGATCGGGTCCATACCGGCTCAACGGACGCCGGCGACAAATAACCGCCCGGCCTACTCCCCCGCGGACTCGACCGCCGCCTCGATCGCCTCCAGGTCGGGAAACGTGAGCGACTCCTCGGTCTCCCAGGCGTAGGTCACGGTCCGGTCGGGGGCGATCACGAGCACGACACGGCCCGTGATCCCCGCGAGCACACCCGACGTTCGGCGGATCCCCAGCTCGTCGGGGAGGTCGGAGGAGAACGTCGAGAGCAACGGGTACGAGAGGTCGTACTCGTCGACGAAGGCGAGCTGTGACCACGGCGTGTCGACGCTCAGCCCGTAGACCGCGGCGTCGAGGCCGGTCAGCTCGTCGATCCAGTCGCGAAGCTCACAGAGTTCCTGCGTGCAGGTCCGCGAGTAGACGCCCGGAAACGTCGCGACGACGACCGGCCCTTCGGAGAGCGCCTCGGCCAGCGAGAACGTCTCGACGTCGTCCGAGGTGTACGAGCCACGTTCGGCACGCGCTGCGAGTTCGGGGGTGACCATCGGCAGCGTGAACTCGGCTACCGTCTCTCCAACCTCGATCATGTGTCGACGACGGACGGGGACCGTATGAATCCGTCCTTCGCGGAGAGAAACTACCGCGGCTCTTACCGACTCCGGTGAAACAACTGTTCGGTGTGTGATATTGGGCAGTACCGGATGATGAGGAGAGGGGAGGAGTACACTAACATGGGCCCTATTTATCCGGTTTTTGTCATTAGTTGCGTGCAACATCCAGAGCGTGGATGCAGCACCAGCCTCGTCTTCAATTCACGCTTGCCGGACTGTATCAGCCGGTAGAAAAATTCTGCGTATCGTTCACCGACCGGCCGATCCGTGGCACGTCCCGCTCACTATTCAACTCCCGCGTATTTTGCACGGGGTGACTCTATGTAGTTGCTTCGCATAGTGGGACGGCGGTGAACACCCGATGGCAGAAGCATCACCACCGGACGTTGAAGAGGTAGTGCGCGCCGTAGAGGGCCTGCACAGCGGAGACGTATCGAATTTGGACGTGTACGCTGAATCGGCCAGTTTCTATGGCCCTGACATTCCTGATGGAATCCACGGACGGGACGCATACGAAAACTATGCCAAAGAAGTGGTGCCAGCGTTTCCCGACCTTCGACTTTCAGTTGACGACGTACTCGCGAGCGACGAGGTCGTAATGGTAGAATGGACGTGGACGGGTACACACGAAGGCGAATTCGAGGGAATCGCGCCGACCGGACGTGAGGTTGAGATCAGGGGGATGACGAAAGCCGTAATTGCGGACGGTAAAATCCAAGAAGAACGAGGATACTACGATTTGCAGGACTTCCTCGCTCAACTCGGGATCGCGGACGAGTGACGACAGTTCTCCGAGTGATACGTTTTCCGTCTGTACCGATCCGAACCGTCTTTGACGGGAGTGACCGGAGTGCCACATTCGCACCCTATCTGCAGCACCCATCGAATGGTTTCTCCATTCACTGTCAGAAACGACGTGACCGACTCGGAGGCTGTACCCCGCAAGCCGGCACGGATACAAGAGATGTAGTTCGTGGAAACCAGTTCAACGATTGTACCGCTCCTTATGACATGCCAGTGATCACGTCGCGGAATTCGTCCTCGGAGAATGCTTTGAGCGTCTCGGTCGTGACGGCTCCTTTGCTGGCGACGCCAAGGGCGAACTGTGCCGCCGTCTCGTCGTCCGGAAATTCCGTGATCGCAACGATATCGTACTGTCCGAACGTGAGGAAAAAGTCCTTGAATTCTCCGTTCAGGGACGTGGCCAGCTCCTTGGCGTCATCGAGGCGATCGGGACTATCCGCAATGTTCTGGACGCCTTCTCCGGTATAACTCGTGAGGTGGATGTACGTTGGCATCGGTTTGTCTCTCCTCGCGCGTTCTGTACGACACGCACGTCACCG
>SKXI01000129.1 GCA_007128515.1 Halococcaceae archaeon
CGTCGAGCAGCTCGTTCGTCGGGATGTCGCCCTCCGCGACCGAGCGTTCGAACCGGCGGATCGTGTGTCTGCCCTCCGCCCGGATGAAGACGACGCCGAGCAGCGCCGTGAGCACCACCAGCAGGACGGTGAGCTGCCAGCCGAGCTGCCCGGCGACGAAGACGAGAAACAGCGCGTCGAGTAGGGGTATCAGCAACAGCCCGGCGAGGAGCTTCTTCCACATACCCCACCCTACCTGCCCCGGGTGCAAAACGCTTTATCCCCGAACCGCAGGGTCTTACCCCCTCGCGGCGGTAGCGGGGACATGGACGACGCGTCGGGTCACGTCGAGTGGCGCGAGTGGGGCGAGGAGGCGTTCGCGGAGGCACGCGAGCGCGACTCCCCGATCCTGCTCTCGCTGGTCGCCCACTGGTGTGCCGAGTGTCGCGAGATGGACGAGCGGACCTACGGCGACCCGAGCCTCGCCGCCCACGTCGGCGACTCGTTCGTTCCGATCAGGGTCGACGTCGACGAGCGCCCCCGGGTCAGAGACCGCTACAACGTCGGCGGCTTCCCCTCCACGGTCTTTCTCACCCCGAGTGGAAAGGTGCTCACCGGCGCGACCTACCTCGGTCCCGACGGCTTCCGGAGCGCTGTCGAGAGCGTTCGCGACCTCTGGAGCGAGCGCGGCGATGACGCTGGACGAGTCCCCCGAGCGCTCGGAGGTGGCGACCCGCCGAGAGGCGAGGTCGGTCCCGAGATCGAGGCCCATGCGCTCGCGGCGGTCCGCGAGCACTTCGACGCCGAGAACGCCGGGTGGGGGTCGGGCGCGAAGTTCCCCCTCCCCCGGACCGTCGAGTTCGCGCTCGCACGCGAACCGGAGCTGGCGACGGCGACGCTCGACGCGGTGACGGCCGCGCTGCTCGACGAGTACGACGGGGGGGTCCACCGCTACGCCGCGACGCCGACCTGGGGGGAGGTCGCCACGGAGAAGCTCCTCGACACGAACGCGGGCGTCCTCCGCGCGTTCTCGAACGCCTACCTCGTCACCGGCGAGGACCGCTTTCGCGAGCGCGCCGAGCGGATCGTCGAGTACCTCACGACGACGCTCTGGACGGGCGAGGCGTTCGCCGCCAGCCAGGCGCCCGACGCGGCGTACTACCTGGGATCGGCGACCGACCGCGAGAGTCGCGAGGCGCCACCGGTCGATCGCTCGGTCTACGCCGGGGCGAACGCGCTCGCGGTCGACGCGCTCTGTACGTACGCCGCGATCACCGACGACGAGCGGGCGAGACGGTACGCCGAGCGCGGGCTCTCGCACCTCCTCGCCGAGTTCGTCGATGGGGGCGTCGTCGCCCACTGCGCGGGTGGAGACCGCGGCCTGCTGGAGGACCAGGGCCGGCTGCTGCAGGCGACGACCACCGCCCACTCCGTGCTCGGCGACCGGGAGGCGCTCGGGATCGGTCGCGAGGTCGCCGACTGGACGATAGGGGCGCTCTTCGAGGACGGCTCGTTCGTCGACGGTCGACCGGTCGGCCCGGGTCTGCTCGATCGGCCCCTGCAGCCCGTGGACACGACCGTCGAGGTGGCCGACGCGCTCTGTGACCTCGCGGTGCTCGCCGACGAGGTGCGGTACCGCGAGGTCGCCCAGGAGGCGATCGGGGCGTTCGCCGGGGCGAGCGACCGCCTGGGTGCCGAACTCGCGAGCTACGGTGCGGTCGGCGCCCGGCTCTGTACCGACCCGCTCGTGATCCGCGTCGAGGAGCCGGGAAGCGACCTCCACCGGGCGGCGCTCCGGATGGCCGACCACGAGAAGGTGGTGGTCCCGGGCTCCGACCTGACGGGCGCGGCGTGCGAACGTGGCGAGAGGCGGGTCGGTCCGGTCGGGACGGCGGCAGAACTGGAGGACTCCGTGGCCCGCCTACTGGAGTGACAACAGGCACAGCGTTTATGTATGTCGATCGAGTCGATACAGCAATGGCTAGTCTCAGAGATCTCGGACTCTCGGAGTACGAAGCCCGCGTTTACCGTACCTTGCTCTCGACCGGACCGACAACCGCGAAGGAGTTGTCACGAACGAGCGAGGTGCCGATGGGGCGGATCTACGACGTGCTCAACGGGCTCGAGGGACAGAACCTGGTCCGCAGTCAGACCGCGAGCCGCCCGAAGAAGTACATGGCGGTCGAGCCGGGGACGGCGCTCTCGCGCCTGCTCGACGACAAGCGGCGCGAGCTGGAGGAGACGATCGGACAGTACGAGGAGATCGTCGACCAGCTCGAGGGCGAACTCGAGTCCGCCGACCCCGTCGAGGAGCAGTTCTGGACCGCGGCGGTTGGCGAGGCGGAGACGATCGATCTGCTGCTCGAACGGCTCTCGGCCGCCGACGAGCGGATCGTGATGATCGCCGCGGGGACCACTCCCCAGTTCGACCTCGGCGAGGTCGGCGACGTGGTGGCCGAGACGCTCGAGGAGGCCACAGAGCGCGGCGTCGACGTCTCGGTGCTGATGACGCCGGGACTGGTCGACTCGCTCCCGGAGAGCGTCGGCGAGCGCTACCGCGAACGGCTCTCGGATCACCCACGATTCGCGGTCCGAACGACCGACGAACTCGACGGGACGTTCAACATCATCGACGACGGCGAGGTCGTCATCCAGGTGGCGAACCCGCTCCGACCGGGCGAGGTGTTCGCGATGATCGACCTCAAGGACCCCGAGTTCGCCACGGACGTCCACGAGGAGTTCGCCCCGCGCTGGGAGGAGGCGACGCCGCTGTCGTTCTAAGTCCGCGGACGACGGCGCCACGGGCCGGGAGGTGACGGTCGGCACGCGGTAGCCGCTCGGGCGACAACCGGTGCTAGTCGTCGTCCGCCGGCAGTGCCGCGCCGTTCATCTCGGAGCGGAGCATCCCGTACTCGGCGACGCGCTCGGCGTGGGCGTTGTGCTGGTGGATCGACTCGTCGTTCGACTGCTTCATCGTCACGACCGCGCTGTCCGGCAGGTCGGGGAACTCACGCACGACGCCCTCGGCCATCGAGCGCACGCAGTCCTCGACGAACTTCGCGTTCGAGTGGCTCTCGAAGGTCATGTGGTCCTCGTCCGGCCGCTTCGCGAGGTTGTAGATCCGCGCGCTCATCGACGACCGGGCGACGTCGATCAGCTCGATCAGGTCGACCTCGGGTGCGCCTTCGCTCTCGACGACGAGCGTCGCGTGCCCGCGCTGGGAGTGACCCGGCTGGGGGACCCGATCGAGGAAGGACTCGATCGTCTCGTCGTCGACGCCGAGGTCGACGAGCGTGTCGCGGGCGCGTACCGCGGACATCCCCTGCGAGCAGGGACAGACAGTCATCCCGGTCACGCGGGTCCCGATGCGCTCTCTGGTCCCCTCCTGGGTCGCGACCGCGCCCGCGATGATGTCGACGGTCCCCTGTGTCTCGCGGCCGGTCGCAGGCGTCTCGTCCCGGGTGACGAACTCCGCCTCCATACGGACCTCGGCCTGGGTGGTGTAGTCGTGTCTCGAGAGCAGCCGTTCCGCGGCGTCGCCACAGACGTCCTCGACGCGGTAGGTCTCCTCCCTGACCGCGTCCTCCAGGACCTCGTTGACGACCTCCATGTTCCGGCTCATGTCGGCACCCTTGCGCCAGCTCGGCAGGTCGACGAAGACCTCGAACTCCGCCATCAGCACGATCGGGCGGTCGTCGGCGCGGGCGAGTTTCACGAGCTTCTCGACGCCCGTGACCCCGACCTGGCTCAGACCGACCGTGACCTCGGGTCGGCTGGCCTGTACGTCCGGCAGTTGTCGACTCATCGTCATACTATACGGACGTTCGCCGGTTCAACGTTTCCCTTTACTAGTCAGTCTAGCTTCCCCAGCGCCTCGAAGAAGTCGACCTCCGGACCCGCCATCCGGACCGGCTCGTCGGCGTGTGACACCCGGATTCGTTCCGGCGGTTCCACCCGTCGACGTCGTCGGCCGTCGGCGATCGCGTAGGCCACCTCGGCGTCGTCAACCCGGACCGTGATCTCCCGTCCCGCCGGGATCAGGAGGGGGGGCATCGACTCCCGGGCACACATCTCGGTGACGAGGACCCCGTCGATGCCGGGGTGGACCAGCGGGCCCCCCTCGCTCAGGTTGTACGCGGTCGACCCGGTCGGCGTGGCGAGCAACACGCCGTCGGCGTGGCCGCCGGTGTAGAGCGAGCCGTCGACTCTGACCTCGACCGAGAGTCCCCCGCCGGTGCCCCGCTGAGGCCCGCAGACCGTGATCTCGTTCAGCGCCGGCGGGAGCGACCAGCCATCCCCCGCGGCTGCCAACCGGGAGACCACCCGCGAACGGACCTCGCCGGTCTCCTCGTACTGCTCGAACGCGGTTCGAACGGCCGAGAGGGCCTCGTCGGGGCCGACGGCGTTGAGGAAGCCGACCTCGCCGAGGTTCACCCCGAGGATCGGCGTGTCGCCGACCTCCCTGGCGGTGAAGAGGAAGGTGCCGTCGCCGCCGATCGAGACCACGAGGTCACAGCCACGCATCGCCTCGGGGGGAACGCCCCCCTCGTCGAGCGCCGTCGCCGTCGTCTCGTCGATGCGGACCGTCGCCTCCTCCCCCTCGAGCGTTCGCCGGAGCTCCTCGGCGAGGTAGGCCGCCCGCGGGTTCTCCCGTTTGGCGACGATCCCGACGTCCATAGCCGACTCTCTCGCCCCGGGGTGGAAAAGCCCACCGCTACCGTATCAGTCGGGCGAGCGAGCCGAGAAGCGAGAGCCCGATCGGGATAGCGAGCATGA
This sequence comes from Halococcaceae archaeon, assembly GCA_007128515.1. Taxonomy (GTDB): domain Archaea; phylum Halobacteriota; class Halobacteria; order Halobacteriales; family Halalkalicoccaceae; genus Natronorarus. Next base: position 4,756 of record SKXI01000129.1, read on the forward strand.
GCGCGAGGAGTTCGCCGCTCGCGAGGGCCACCGAGAGCGCACCCGCCGCCCAGAGCTGGACGAAGAAGACGACGATCCCGCCGAGGGCGAATCCGAGCGCGTTCGCGAGCGCTCGTTTCACCGTCGGCGCGAGCAGACCGATCGCGACCCCTCCAGCGAGGAAGGCGCTCCAGTGAAACAGCGCGAGACCGAGGCCGAGTGCCACGACGAGCGCCGTCGCAGCGGCATTCGCGAGTGGGCTCTCGCGGACGGTCTCGAGCCGGCTCATCTCGCCCCCTCGAATCGCAGACGGACCTCGCCCTCGACCTCCCGGGCCATCGCCCTGTACTCGCCGTCGGCCCAGCGTCGTAGCTGGTCCTCGTAGTGCTCCGAGGCGGGCGATCCCGAGTTCCCGCCCGGGAGGACCGCCTCCGCCGGATCGCCGCCGGGCGAGGCGATCATGCGGACGCTCGCACCGATCGCCGTTCGTGGTCTGAAGTTCTTCACCGTGTCCGAGGAGCCGTCGGTCGGTCCGTCGGCGTAGTTCAGGAAGTCGAGGCCGAAGGGGTGGGCGATCAGGCCCGTTCGTGCGACGTCTCCGTACGTCTCCCAGCCCGCTTCGTCGATCTCCGAGAGCGCTCGGGAGAGCGCCCGCTCCATCGCACCCGCCCGATCGCCGTCGAACCACTCGCTCCCGGGATCGAGCCGCGAGAGCACCCAGTCGTTGGGCCAGTAGGAGTCGTCGAGCCCCGCCTCGGAGAAGCGCTCGCCGAACGCCTCCTC
>SKXI01000165.1 GCA_007128515.1 Halococcaceae archaeon
CGAAAACGAGGGTCGTAGTCTCGATCCACGGCAACGAGCGCTCGGGGCGGATCGCTGCCGACGAGACCGTCGAGAGCTGGTGACCGGAGTCGGGAACGCTCGTCGTCATCGTCCCGGCGTGGGCGTGTGCTGATCGGCGCGAGGCTCGTGGATGTGGGGTCGACCTCGACCCGCGTTCGGCGGATCGGGCGACGACCATCCCGAGTAGCACGACGTCTCCCGTGGGATCTACGAGAGCGTCAGGACGAGTGGTCCGACGTCCTCATCGACCGCCACGCCTCCTAGAGCCCGTTCGGATCTGCGGGGCGGCTCGAGCCGTCTTCCCGAACGGACGCGGTCGTTCTCGTTCGCTCGCTCATGCTGTCGGCTGTAAGTCGTTGAAGATTCTCGCCAGTACGGCGTGGAGAGAACCTCCACATAGTTACAGCCGACAGTATCAGTATCACCGGGAGGTTCGATCGATACCGCTCGGAAGCCGCCGTCCGTCCCGCGGCGTGTCTCCGCTCGTTCCGACACACCGTAGCGGACGACGCGGCGATGTGAGTGCCAGCCCTCGATAGGGAGCATAGCAGGGGTCGACTTCGATCGCTCCCCCGGCCATCCGACCGGAGGCGCTCTCGGATGGATGTGATCTCTCGCCCTCGAAACGGCTGCTCGATCGTCCAGAACACCCGACGCGAGGTCGGTCACCGCGAGGCCGGCCCGAGACGGTCAGCGACGTCCCGGTTCGGACGGAGACGGGAAGGCGGCTGATCGCTTGAGGTCACCGATCGGGACGGTCGTAGTCCCCCGCCGGTGACCGCCAGTGCCGGGTGCCGATCCCCCGTCACCGATTACGACCGTGATCGTGAGACTGCCACACTGTCGACGGTCCACTGCATCGACACGGCCGTCGGATACGACCTGTTTCGACGACCGCTTGCCCCTCCTTCCGTTCGAGGACCCGTTGCGCCTGGGGGTCGTTCCGGAGCTCATCCCCTTCCCAGAGACTGTCACCCGGATTATAACACTCTACAGGTGACGGGGTTTTGAGACGACCGACGACGGATCTGTCGTCCGTTTTACCACCCATTCATCGATTCGTACCACAGAGTGATTCCGTCACCATTCTATAGGGATAAAAACACATAAGACGACACGAGGCCGAACGCCGACTAGAAAGGTGGTGACCATGCCAGAGAAGACCGATCGAACCGCGGTCCTGTACGTGCGGTCGGTCGCACCGTGTGGCGTCGACGACGTGCAACGACGGACGATCGATCGGTTGGAACGGCTCGCAGCCGACGGTGTACTCGAGTCGGTCGAGTACGAGGTGTGGGGAGACGGTGTTCCCGCTGACGACTCCGGAACCGTCATCAAGGGCGTCTACGACGAGTTCGTCGAGTGGGCCGACGACCAGGGGTACACGCTCGCACCGGCGTTCCGAGATCGGGAGACGGGAACGATGGTTTCGGACGAGTGCCGGACGGTGATCAGTTTCCCGCTCCTCTGTCTCGGCGTGTACGAAGAAAACGAGCTGGAGGCGGTGTTTCCCTGTTCGGACGACGAGCGAACGTACACGATCGAAGACGGACTCGTGGGGCTAGAACACCGGACGGTGAGCGAGTCCACGTCCGTCGAGTCGGACGACCAACCGGTCCCGCAGAGCGGGGCCCTCAACGACGACTGACCGAGCGGCCCCGCCCGCGTCAGTACGTCTCGGCCGCTTCTTCTTCCTCGTCGGGAGACCGGTCGCCCGAGAGTCTACCCTCGTCGTCCCGCATCGGTACCACTCGCTCCGTTCGGGGCGTGGATATCGTCAGTCCGCGCTGTGACGGGGTGCGTACCCACAGTCCTCACAGCCCCACGAATCGTGGACGGGGGCGAGCGTTCCGCGGCATCTCGGACAGCTGTACGTGTCGGTCGGTTGGGCTATTGCCATTGGACTCAGCTACTCGGCCAGAGCTTATGACTCTTCCTTTCATATCCAATAATCTCTCGGTAGGTGTTATACTGTCATAATACGGCCAACCTCTTCCGCTCTGGACGGGTGCGTCGCCGTCAGAGGCGTCTTCGCACCGGCTCCCGGGGGAAGAACGCAGAAAGGACGGCGGCCGGGTCGGGCCGCCGTCCGGGCAGAGTGACAGGAGCGTGCGAGTGACCAGGCATGGTTGACAACGACCGACCGCGGGACGTCGCACGCCATCCTACACTATCGCCATTTGGGTAAAAAGTCTTGTGTTCAATGGAGACTTGAGGGATGAAATTGTATATATTATGGACGTCCAAACTTATTTTCGGCCCATTACGCAAGCTTCGTCATAACCTTTGGCTATACGGCCGTGGGGACGACCGTCCGTCGGATATCGGTGTGAAATTTCGCCGTCCATGGTAGTATCCGAGAATCTTTCCACTCACACAAAGCTTATTACAGGGTATTGAGTTCGTGGAACTGACGCGGGCGACTACCGCGCCTGCGTTGATGGCATCGAAGCGTGTGATCGAACCCTACCCCACCCCAACCCCAACTCCCCTCGGTGTGACGGGCCGTATTGGCTCTCACACCCCCTTTTACCTCGGACGAGAGCGAACGCGTTCTCCCGTCGGATACCGGCCGAGGACGCGACCGACGAACCCCCGGTCGGGACGCTGCTGGAGATCGTCGTAGGAGCTCGACGTTCCTCGATCGCGGATCGAACGACACCGGTGAGGGGTATTCGAGAGATCTAGGCGAGGACGATCCCGATCAGTAGCCGCGTTCGACGAGGTAGTTCGCGAGATCACGGAGCAACGCCCGCGCCTCGTTCTCCGGGAGCACGTCGAGTCTTCCCTTTCCCCGGTCGACGAGCGACCCCGCGCGCTCGCGGGCGAAATCGATGCTCCCGACCGCCTCGAGTTCGGCCACCGCCCGGTCGATGTCGCCCTCGGTGACCGCCTCGACGCTCCCCGCGGCGACGAGTCCGTCCACGTCGACGCCCTGGTCTCTGGCGTGGAGCGTGATCAGCGTTCGCTTGCCCTCGACGAGGTCACTCCCGCGCTGTTTTCCGAGCCGATCGCTCGCCACCGTGAGGTCGAGGACGTCGTCCTGAATCTGGAACGCACGGCCGACGTCGAGACCGTAGCCACAGAGCGCCTCGACCGTCTCGTCGTCGGCCCCGAGCAGGATGCCCGGGACGCTCGCGGCGGCGCCGTAGAGGACGGCGGTCTTCAGCTCGACCATCTCCATGTACTCCTCGACGCCGACGTCGTCTCTCGTCTCGAAGGAGACGTCGAGCGCCTGGCCTTCACAGATCTTCGTACAGGTCGTCGCGAGCGCCTCGATCGCCCGGATCGCCCGATCCGGCGGCGCGCCGGTCCGTAGCATGATCTCGAACGCCTTCGAGTAGAGCGTATCGCCCGCCAGTATCGCCGTCTCCAGGTCGTAGGCCTCGTGAACGGCCGGCACCCCCCGCCGCAGGTCGTCGTCGTCCATGATGTCGTCGTGGATGAGCGTGAACGACTGGATCACCTCGATGGAGACGGCCGCGCTCAGCAGGTCGATCTCCTCGCCCGAGAGCGCCGGAAAGCGTCGGTAGTCTGCCGAGAGCGGTTCGACGTCACAGAGCGCCTCCCCGACGAGCAGGACGACCGCCGGGCGAAGACGCTTTCCGCCCGCCTCGAGGAGGTAGCGCGAGGCCTCGTAGAGCCGTTCCGGGTGCGCCACCGGGAGGTCCTCGTCGATGGCAGCGTTGACGAGCTCGCGTCGCTCGGCCACCGCCTCGGTCATGGTCCCGGCGCGTCGCTCGTTACCGGTCATTCACTCGACGATCGGGAGGACGTTGCCGTTGTACGTCACGTGGAGGTCGCGGCCGAGTTCGTACCCCTGGTTCCGACAGAGGTTCACGTAGCCCGAGTAGCCCGCCATGTTCTGGTGGGCCGGGATGACGTTCTTCGGCTGGAGCACCTGCAGCATCTCGTAGAGGCCCTCCTGGCGGAGGTGCCCGGAGACGTGGACGTCGTCGTAGATCCGTGCGCCCTGCATCTTCAGCAGGGTCTCGGCCTGGTAGCGCTGGCCCTCGTTCGTCGGCTCGGGAATCACCCGTGCCGCGAAGATCACCTTGTCGCCGTCGTCGAGCTGGTACGGCGTCTCACCGCGGCCCATCCGGGTGAGCATCGCGCGCGGCTCGCCCTGGTGGCCGGTGACGATCGGCAGGAAGTCCTCCTTCCCCTCGTTCATGATCCGCTTGAACGTCCGGTCGACGGACTTGCGGTGGCCGAACATCCCCACCTCCTCGGGGAACTCGACGAAGCCGAGTCGCTCGGCGGTCCCGGAGTACTTCTCCATCGATCGGCCGAGCAGTACCGGGGTGCGGCCGATCTCGTCCGCGAACTGCACGAGCGACCGCACGCGGGCGATGTGCGAGGAGAACGTCGTCGCGACGATACCCCCGTCGTAGTCCTCCATGCTGTGGATGACGTCCTTCAGGTGTCGGCGTGCGACGGCCTCGCTCGGGGTCTTTCCCTTCCCGTTCGCGTTCGTGCAGTCTTCGATGTACGCCAGCACGCCCTGGCCCTCCCGGCCGATCTCCCGGAACCGTTTCATGTCGATCGGGTCGCCGATGACGGGCGTCTTGTCCATCCGCTTGTCCAGCCCGTAGACGATCGCACCCTCGGGGGTGTGGAGGACGGGGTTGATCGCGTCGATGATCGAGTGGGTGACGTTGACGAACTCGAGTTCCACGGAGTCGGAGATCGACATCGTCTCGCCCGGATCCATCTTGATCAGGTCGTTGTCGACCTGGAACTTGTTCTCGTCCTGGATCTCCTGTTTCACGAGCTCGATCGTGAACGGGGTGGCGACCACCGGCGCGTTGTACCGGTGGGCGAGCTTGCTGATCGCGCCGATGTGGTCCAGGTGTCCGTGGGTCGGGACGATCGCCTGGACGTCACCCTCGATGTCGGACATGACGCGGTCGTCCGGGATCGCACCCATGTCGATCAGGTCGAGGCTGTGCATCTTCTCGGTCTGTACGTTGTCGTGGATGAGGACCTTCGACAGGTTCAGTCCCATGTCGAAGATGACGACGTCCTCGCCCGCGCGGACGGCAGTCATCTGCCGGCCGACCTCCTCGTAGCCGCCTATCGTTGCGATTTCGATTTCCATTGTTCTGGTGTCCGAGCATCAAACGCCGCGGTGGCGATGCCGTGCTCATGTGAAAACCGCGGTGTGCCCCGGCGTCTTACAGCCGTGAGTCGACAGGTCCCGACCGGTTCGAGTTCCCGCATGCGGCGACGCCGCATTTACCCGCGGGTTTCGGTAGCCGGCGCTACGCGACCCGGTCGTATAAACTACGTGGGTTCGCCCGTACCCGGAGCGGGAGGCCACGGCCATCGCTGGAGAAACTCGTCTCCTGCGACCTCGCGGTCCTCGTGATTGCCTCCGGGACCGTCGCCCTCGCCGTGCTGGCGGGCTATCGCCCCTCTCGCTCGCGGAGGGCGTGGTCCATGTACGCCAGCTCGGCTCTTTGGGGATGCTGGCGTTTCCCCGGCTCGGGCA
>SKXI01000157.1 GCA_007128515.1 Halococcaceae archaeon
AGCTCCGGGTGGCGGGACTGATCGAGGAGGTGAACGTGAACGGCGAGCGGGGTTACGCGACGACCGAGACGGCGGGGACGGCGCTCTCCTCGCTCCGGTAGGTTCGAGGGCAGGTGTGAGAGTCCCCCGCCCCGATCGGCGATCACCGGAGAGAGACCTCCCCACCGATCTCGGAGGAGAGTTCACACGGCGGAGACTTCGTCGGTCTCGATGGATCGGCCGTTTCGTGCGGGTGCGTACCGAGTGGTGAAGGCTCTAGCAGTCACAGGAGGGTTTCGCGGCAGCCGGCTAAGCACACAGCGCGTATCGTTCACCAGGTACTCCCCGTTCAGCCCCTGCGAATCCGTCACCAGTTGACGATATGTGATCGATCCACATAGTGAGAGAGGGGTGGCTTACCGATGGAACACGCGACACCGGACGCCGAACCGCTCGTGAGTGACTACGTGGACGTGTGGAACGGGGACTACTCGAAACTGGACGTGGTCTCCGAGTCGTTTTCGTTCTACTCCCCTCCCGAGGAGATCCACGGACGGGACGCGTTCGAGGCGTACCTCCGCGACCTGAACACGGCGTTCCCCGATGCCACGCTGGAGACGGGCGAACCCCTCACCAGCGACGATGGTACTACGATGACGGAGTTCAGGTGGACTGGCACCCACGAGAGGGAGTTCGACGGCGTCCCGCCGACGGGAACGACGGTCGAAATCAGCGGCATGGCGACGTTCGAGATCGACAGCGGAGAAATCCTGGAAGGTCGGACGTATTTCGACTCGCCGGAGTGGCTCACGCAACTCGCGGTCGACGGAGACGACACTCCCGAAGCGGACGAACGGGACGCCAAAGACGTCGTGCGGGAGTACGTCGACGCGTACAATGCAGGGGACCCCGAGCGGATCGAGACGCTACTCACCGAGGGTTTCGTCGCCCACGGCTTGCCAGGGATCGACGGTGACGAACACGGCCGGGACGTATTTCTCGACTGGTTACACGCCACGTTCGGGGCGTTTCCCGATAAACAGACGAAACTAGCGGAACTCATCGCCGAGGGAGACGTGGTGGCGGCGCGGTGGCGATCGACCGCCACCCACGAAGGGACGTTCGGTGACGTTCCCGCGACGAACCGGGAGTGGACGGCAACTGCTCAGACGTTCGTTCGGGTCGACGATGGCAAACTCGCCGAGATGTGGTTTCAGCCCGACCAACTCGGTATGCTCCAGCAACTCGGCGTTGTCGACCCCACTGGCGGTTGATACTACCGGCCCTAAGTCGTTCGATGTGGCTCTCGCCTGTAGACCGATTCAACACGAGAGAAAAGGGGACCTCTGACCCGTCGTTCGCCACCCGCGATCTCGACTCAGTCGTCGGCCGTCAGCGCGTCGGCCGTCTCCCGTTCGACCGACGACCGGTTCGACGTCGGGTCCTTCTCGACCGTGACGAGCCGATCGGCCGCCCCGATCAGCTCGTCGTCGTGGCTGACGACGACGATCTGGTCCACGCCGAGCGTCCGCATCGCCTCGATCAGCTCGACCAGCTGCCGGACGTGACCCGCGTCGAGGAACGTCGTCGGCTCGTCGAGGATCAGCGGCGGCATCGGGGCGGTCCCCTCGATGCCCTCGGCGAGCAGCCGGTAGATCGCACACCGCAGGCTGAGGTTGAACAGCGCTCGTTCGCCGCCCGAGAGCTGTTCGGGGTCGAGCGCTTCGCCGTCCTTCTGATAGACGGTGAGCTCGTACTCGCCGGTCAGCTCGATGTGGGCGTAGGAGTCGTTTCTGTACACCAGGTCGAACGTCTCGTTCAGCATCCGTTCGAGCGTCTCGACGTTTCGCTGGCGTAGCTCCGCCCTGAGGCTCGCGTACATGCTCTGGAGCGCGTCGACCTCCTCGTAGAGCGAGTCGAGCGCCTCCAGCCGGGCGGCGATCTCCTCCCGGCGATCGCGGAGCGCGTCGAGCTCGTCGAGTTCGCCGCGGACGCCGCCGATCCGGTCCCGGAGGGCTGCCTCCTCCGCCTCGAGCTCCGAGAGCTTCGCCTCGACGCGCTCGAGGTACTCCTCGGCCTCCTCCCGGTTCGCCTCCGCGCGCTCGATCCGCTCCGGGTCGTACTCGGCTTCGAGCTCCGCGACCTGCTCGCGCTTCTCCGCCAGTCGCTCCCGGCGCTCGTCGTTCAACGCCTCCTTCGACTCGCGCCCCTCGGCGAGGCGGTCGATCTCCGTCTCGATCTCCGCGACCCGTTCGCCGAGGTCGGAGATCCGGTCGACGCGGTCGATTCGCTCGGCGAGCGCCTCTCTATCCTCGTCCAGATCGGCCAGTTTCGTCCGGTGCTCCTCGGCGCGTTCACGCGCCGCTCGCGCCTCCTCGCGAGCCGTCTCCGCGTCGTCGTCCAGCTCCGCCGCGTTCTCCCGGAGCGTCTCGACCCGCTCGCGGTCGGCCTGGATCGAGGAGGCGCGTTCCTCGACGAGTTCCGAGAGCGTCGATCGCTGCTCGCGCAGGCGTTCGATCTCCGCCTCCGCGTCGCACAGCTCCTCCGCGGTCTCGATCTCGGTATCGAGGGCCTCGATCTCGGTATCGAAATCGGCCACGTCTCCCGCTAGCGAGTCGACCCGTTCCCGATCCGCCGAGAGCGAGTCGACGTGCGGCGAACCCTCGACGGGCTGACCGCACTCCGGGCACTTCCCCTCCGAGAGCAGCCGTTCGGCCTCGCTCACCCGCTCGCGAGCGGCTTCGAGGCTCGCACGGATCTCGGACCGCTCGTCCCGGAGCGTCTCGCGTTCGTCCTCGAGCTCGGTCAGGTACGCCTCGGCCTCACCCCGCTCGATCGGTGCGTCGGCGAACTCCGCTTCGAGTTCGGACGCTCGCTCGTCGAGTTCGCCGATCGCCGCTCTGCGCGATTCGAGCGTCGTTTCGGCCTCGTCGATGGCGTTCGAGAGCGCCTCGGCCTCCTCGCGGTTCGCCGCCGCTCGCTCCGCTCTGTCCTCCGCGCGCTCCTCGGCGGCGGACGCCTCGCTCGCAGCCTCCTGTTTCGCGAGGCTCGTCTCACGGATCGCCTCGCGGACCGACTCCACCTCGTTCTCCAGTTCGGAGCGTCGCTCGGCGATCGCATCCGTATCGGCGTCCGCGTCGAGCGAACTCTCGGCGAGCGCCTCCCGGCGCTCCTCGGCGAGCTCCTCACGCTCGTCGCGCCGCTCCCCGATCCGCTCCCGGAGCGCCTCGCGCTCGCGTTCGGTCTCGGCGATCGTCTCGCGGAGCGACTCCGCTTCTCCTTGGAGTTCCGAGAGCTCCTCCCTGCGCTCTTCGTGTTCGGAGAGCACCTCGATCGCCTCCTCACGTGTCTCCCGTGCCCGATCCCGGTTGCCCTCGAACCGTTCGATCTCCCCCTCGACCTCCGCCAGCTCGGTCTCCAGCTCGTTCAGTTTCGTCGGAAGCTCTTTCGCCTCCTTCGTCTCGATCTGAGCCCCGATCTCCGAGAGCCCGCCGCGAACGTCGCTTCGGACGTCCTCGACGCCCAGCCGTGCCTCGTTCGTCCGCTCCCTGTACTCCTCGAGCGTGCCGAGCTGGAGCAGTTCGTCGATCGTGTCCTGCCGCTCGGCCGGCGTCGCGTGGATGAGCTTGTTCACCTCCCCCTGACGAACGTACGCGCAGTTGACGAACGCCTCGTCGTCCATCCGGAGCAGATCGGTGACCGCCCGCTCGACGTCACGAGCGCCGTCGATCGTCCCCTCGAGTGTCTCGAGCGTACACCGGGCGGTCGTCGCCCGGTCGCCCGAGAGCCGGATCCGACGGTCGAGTTCGAACGACTCCCCGCCGTGAGTGAACGAGAGCGAGACCTCACACTCCTCCTCGCCGTTCGTGATCGCCTCCTCGAGGGTACCCGAGAGCGCCGAGGCGCCGTAGAGCGCGAAGAAACACGCCTCGAGCAGCGAGGACTTCCCGCCGCCGTTCGGCCCGTGGATCACCGTCACCCCGGTGTCGAGGGCGAGGTCACAGTCGGCGTAGGGCTTGAAGTTCGAGAGGCGGAGTCGATCGATCCTCACAGGTACTCCTCCATCGAGCGCTGGTCGTCGCCGTCGGAGCTCTCGGTCTCCCCCGACTCGCCCTCCTCACCGCCGTCACTCGCTGCCTCGGCCTCCGAGCGCCCGACCGTCGTCGGGGCACCGTCACGGCCGTCCGCCCGGCCCCCGTCGACCGTCCCCGTGGCCTCACGAGATCCGCTCGCTTCCGACGCCGGATCGTCTTCCGCCCCCGAAACGGGGTCGGCGCCCGTCCCCGCGTTCGCCCCCTCCTCCGCCGTCGACTCGTCCATCCCCTCGAACTCGTCCAGGTCGTCGAGGCGCTCCCGAACCGTCTCGGCGACCGCGTCGCGAACCGTCGAGTCGGCGAGCTTGCTCGCCCGAACCGTCTCGTCGACCGCGCTCGCGACGGGGCTGAGCCCCATCTCCCGTACCCGCTCTCTGACCGCCTCGTCCGGGTCCGCGAACGAGACGTCGATCTCCGTACCGGAATCGTCCTCCCGCCGGTCGTACATCCGGGCGACGAGCGCGCCTCGCTCGCTCGCGTACCGCTCGACCTCGGCGGGCGTGACCGGTTCCCCCTGGCCCTCGACCCGGACGATCACGACCGCGTCCTCGACGTCGTGCTGGCCGACCTGCTCGAGGACGCGGTCGAGCCCCTCGCCCTCACCGAGGTCGACGTCACAGAAGACGAACGACCGGGTCTCGATCCCCCGGCGGGCGATCCTGACGCCCTCTCCGGTGGCACGGTCGTCGCTTTCGTCCCCACTCGAACCGTCGTCGAACGTGACGAGGTTGTAGCCCCGGTCGTCCTCCTCGCTCGCGCTGGCGCGCTCGGTCGAGCCGGGGTAGGTGACCCACGTCTCTCCGACCCGTTGTCGTCCGGGGACGTGGTTGTCGCCGAGCAGCAGGGCGTCGAACTCGACCGTCGAGCGCGAGAGCAGTTCCTCGGTGTCCCAGTTCGCGTGGGCGAACGGCTCGAACAGGCCGTGGGAGACGAGGACGGCGTACTCGCTTTCGGCCGGTTCGAACGCGTAGGAGAGGTCGTCGCGTCGCGACTCGGGGACGTGATCCTGGCCGTAGAAGCAGACCTCGCCGACCTCGGTGCCGCTCGCGTCGAGGCGAGTCGCGAGGCCGAGGCGCTCGTAGAGGTCGAGCCACTGGTCGCTTCGGGTCCCCTCGTGGTTGCCGACGATGGCGAGGAACGGGATCCCCGCGTCGGCGAGCGTCCGGAGCGCGTCGAGCGTTCCCAGCAGATCGACCAGGTCGGGTCTGCGGTCGTGAAAGAGGTCGCCGGCGTGGACCACCGCGTCGACGCCGTCGGCTATCGCGTCGTCGATCACCCGTTCGAAGGCGGCGAGGAAGTCGGCCCGGCGCTCGTCCCTGTGGTACTGCCGGTAGCCGATGTGGGTGTCGCCGGTGTGGATCACCCGTGTCATCCCCCGACCCTACCCCACCGCCGGCTAAAGGGGTTCTGGGAGCGGGGTGAAAGTGTGAACCGGTGGA
>SKXI01000106.1 GCA_007128515.1 Halococcaceae archaeon
GACACCCTCTTCGGCCTCGGGTCGCTCGTCCTCCGTTTCCTGACGCTCGTCTTCGTCGGGATCGACCCGTCCGGGATCGCCGGTTCCCGGAACGCCCGCGCCGGGGTCTTCCATCCCGGTCGGGTCCGGGTCGTCTATCGCCTCGCCCGGGTCGGCGTCGGCGTACTTGCCCGCCGGTCCGGTCGCATCGCTCGCCCCACCGGTGGGTTCCTCGACCGGTGTCTCCGCCTCGTCCGCCTGCTCTCCCGCTACGGTCTCCGCGGTGCGGATCACGACCTCGCTCTCGTCGATCCGCTCGATCCGCCCCTTCGGTATTGGCTTCGATCCGTCGGCGTCACCCCAGCCGAGCCTCGCCGTGATCGACTCGACGATCCCGGGATCGACGTCGACGAAGAGCGTCCCCTCCTCGACGGCCGAGACGACGCCGATCGTCTCGCCGTTCGTGTCGACGACGTCCGTTCCTACGTCTCCGTCTTCGGGCTGTGTCCGCGGTCCGTGTGACATGAGTACTCGAATCGAGGGCCGACACGGGCAAAAGACGCGTGCAGTCACCTGCAGTCCCGGGCCGCGGTCGCGGGGTACTCGACCCGGGTCCCGGCTCAGCGAGGCGTCTCCTCGTCCGGTTCGTCCTCGCCTTCCCCCTCGAGCGGTCCGGGCGGGAGGTCGTCCTCGTCGGGCGCGATGTCCTCCTCGCCGCCCAGCTCGCCGGGAGTGTCGCGACGCGAACCGGTAGTCGCCTCCTCGTCGAGCGACGACTCGTCTCCCGCCGCATCCTCCGTCGGGACGCGACCCTCCTCGACCTGCTCCGCTCGCGGGTCCTCGTCGCCGGGTTCGACCCGATCGACCCCGGCGGTCTCCTCCTCGACCGATCCGAGCGGCGGCTCCCTCTCGCGCTCGGTCTCACCGCCCGTCGCGAGTTCGCCCGTCGACTCGTCGGCCAGGGAGCCGTGTGTATCACCGCCCGATCCGACGCCTCCCCGCTCGGGTCCGACCGTCACCGCGTCGCCGGTGATCTCCGTCACCTCGTCCGTCCGGATCGCTCGCACACCCTCGTTCTCGGTCCTTCCCAGTCGGGCGGCGATCGAGTCGGGGAGTCCGGACTCGACCTCGACGTGGATCTCGTCGCCCTCGACACCGACGACGGTCCCGATCCGCTCGTCGTCCGATCCGACGACGGTCTTTCCCTCGTCCTGCTCGGTCGGTCGCGTGCGCGGTTCGTTCGACATCTCGGAAGGGCCTTGCGCCGGGAGTCGGAAAACGGCGTGGCAGTCACTCGCAACCTCGCTCCCGAAAGAATCGACAGTCGTGGTGCGCCGCTCAGTCGTCGGCCGGAGCCGCACCGCTTCCACCCTCGGCCTGCTGTTTCGTGTAGGTCAACTTCCCGCCGGCGGCGACGATAGCCCGCTCGCGCGGGCTAGCGCTCAGGTTCGCCGTCGCCTCCCAGTCGTCGTTGACGCGGATCGTGAACTCCTCTTGGCCGGAGGCGATCCCCTCGGCGACGTCGTCGACGACCTCGATCGTATCGCCCTGCTCGACCCGCTCGTAGGTCTCCGAGTCGATCGTGTACGGGACGATCCCGAAGTTGAACAGGTTCGCCTTGTGGATCCGGGCGAAGCTCTCGGCGAAGACCGCCTCGATGCCGAGGTACATCGGACAGAGCGCGGCGTGCTCCCTCGAGGAGCCCTGGCCGTAGTTCTCGCCGGCGACCAGCACGCCGTTTCCGGCCTCCAGTGCGCGCTCCGAGAAGGTGCTGTCCACCCTCGAGAGGGTGAACTCCGAGAGCTTCTCGATGTTCGAGCGGTACATCAGGATGTCCGAACTCGCCGGAATGATGTGGTCGGTCGTGATGTTGTCCTCCATCTTGAGCAGTGCCTCGCCGCCGATGTGCGAGCCGAGGGGCTCTCTCAGGGGGACGTCGCCGATGTTCGGGCCCTTGATCAGGCCGTCATCGACCGCCTCCTCGGGCGGGATGAGGTCGGCCTTCGAGCCGTCGTACGTCTCGGGCATCTCGAGGCCGGGGTCCTCCAGGTCGCCGAGCTCCTCGGCGAGATCTCTGGGATCGACGATCTCGCCGGCGAGCGCCGCGGCGGTGGCGACCTCGGGCGAGCAGAGGTAGACCGAGTCGTCCTCGATACCCGACCGACCCTCGAAGTTGCGGTTGAACGTTCGGACCGAGACCGAGTCGCTGCCCGGGACGTGCCCGATGCCGATACAGGGTCCGCAGGTCGCCTCGGAGAAGTTGACGCCGGCGGCCATCATCTCCGCGGTCCAACCCTCGCGGGCGAGCATCTCCGACGCCTGCTTCGAGGCGGGCGCGACGATCATGTCCGTCGTCTTCGCGATCTCACGGCCCTCCAGCATCTTCGCCGCGGGGAGGATGTCCTCGTAGGCGCCGTTCGTACAGGAGCCGATGATCACCTGGTCGACCGTCGTCCCGGCGACCTCCCGCACGGGAACGATGTTGTCGGGCATCGACGGCTCGGCGATCAGCGGTTCGAGCTCCGAGAGGTCGATGACGACCTGGTCATCGTACTCGGCGTCGTCGTCGGGCTGGAGGTCGACGTAGACGTCCTCGCGGCCGAGCTTTGCGAGGAACTCCCTCGTGTGCTCGTCGGTCGGGAAGATCGAACTCGTCGCGCCGAGTTCGGTCCCGAGGTTGGTGATCGTCGTCCGCTCCGGTACGGAGAGCGTCTCGACGCCGGGGCCGGTGTACTCGAAGATCTTGCCGACGCCACCTTTCACCGTCAGCCGGCGCAGCAGTTCGAGCGCGACGTCCTTCGCGGTCGCCCACTCCGGGAGCTCGCCCTCGAGGCGGATCTCGACGATCTCCGGCATGTCGATGTAGTACGCGCCCCCGCCCATCGCGACGGCGATGTCGAGGCCGCCGGCGCCGATCGCGAGCTGGCCGAGGCCGCCCGGCGTCGGGGTGTGGCTGTCAGCTCCGAGGAGCGTCTTGCCGGGCGCGGCGAAGTTCTCCTTGTGGACCTGGTGGCAGATGCCGTTGCCGGGCCGGGAGAAGTGTGCGCCGAACGTACCCGCCGCCGACCGGAGGAAGCGGTGGTCGTCGGTGTTCTTGAAGTCGAACTGGTAGGTCTGGTGATCGCAGTACTGGGCGGCGAGTTCGGTCTGGATCTCGTCCAGATCGAGCGCCTCGAACTGCAGCCAGACCATCGTCCCCGTGGTGTCCTGTGAGAGGACCTGGTCGATCTCGATGCCGATCTCCTCGCCCGTGGCGAGCTCGCCCTCGGCGAGGTGATCCGAGAGGATTTTTTCCGTTACGGTCTGTCCCATATCGTCGGAGAATGGGCCACGCTCGCGTATAAATCCCGCGTATTTTACTATCGGAAACCCGAATAAACACGCGGACGGAGCGGCAACTCTTGCTTCTGGTACCGGGATCGAAAACGGTACCGGGTCGCACACCCGCCGGGATTCGACACCGTTTAGAACACGACCGGAGAGTCACGCTCATGTTCCGCGATGGGCGATTCGTGGCCGACCACGTCGAACCGGTAGCGCAAGAACAGATCCAGCCGAACGGCGTCGACCTCACCCTGGATTCGGTGTTCGAACCGCTCGAACCCGGTCGGATCGGCCGGGAGGACAAGGAGATCGGCGAGCGCCAGGAGATCGCCACCGAGGAGGTCGGCGAGGCAGTTCCGGACACCTACTACCTCCCGCCGGGTGGCTACGTCGTCCGCTACGGCGAGGCGGTCTCGATCCCGGACGACCACGTCGGGTTCCTCTACCCCCGGTCCTCGCTGCTTCGAAACGGCTGTATGCTGAACACCGCGGTCTGGGACGCCGGCTACGAAGGGAGGGGTGAAGGGCTGCTCCAGGTCCACACCGACATCGAGATCGAGCGCGGGGCGCGGATCGCCCAGCTCGTGCTCACGGAGGCCGAGCACTCGGGGACGTACGCGGGCTCGTACCAGGGCGAGAACCTCGCGGACTGGTCGTAGCCCGACGGCGGAAGCGTTTATCAGGGTAGGTCTCGTACCGTCACTCACGTAACGGTGTTCACGTCGGCAGCCGC
This sequence comes from Halococcaceae archaeon, assembly GCA_007128515.1. Taxonomy (GTDB): domain Archaea; phylum Halobacteriota; class Halobacteria; order Halobacteriales; family Halalkalicoccaceae; genus Natronorarus. The sequence continues at coordinate 4,037 of SKXI01000106.1, forward strand.
GCCGTCTCCTCGGAGGAACAAACGATGTCCAGTACAGTCACCGTCACCGTCGACCCGCACGTCCACTCCGAGGGGTCGTACGACGCCCACGAACCGGTCGAACTCGTCCTCGAACACGCGAGCGACATCGGCCTCGACGGCGTGGTGATCACCGACCACGACGAGATCGACGAGTCGCTCTACGCGGCGGAGATCGCCCCCGAGTTCGGCCTGATCGGCGTCCCCGGCGTGGAGGTCTCGACCGCCCGCGGCCACCTGCTCGCGATCGGGGTCGAGGAGCGGCCGGAGCGAGGGCGACCGTTCGACGAGACCGTCGAGACGGTCCGCGAGATGGGCGGGGCGGCGGTCGTCCCCCATCCCTTCCAGCGGAGTCGACACGGGGTGAGAAAGCGGTTCATCGGGGACTGTGACGCCGTCGAGGTCTACAACTCGATGCTCTTCACCGGCTACAGGAACCGGCGAGCCGACACGTTCGCCGAGCGCCGTGACTACCCGAAAGTCGGCGCGAGCGACGCCCACACCCTCCCGAACGTCGGTCGGGCGTACACCGAGGTGACGATCGAAGGCGCGAGCGAGGCGAGCGAGGTGAACGCCGGGATGCTCGTCGACGCGCTCCGCAACGGCTCGACACGGATCAGCGGGCGGCGAACGCCGGTCCACAAGAGCACCCGACAGTACGCGAAGGGGGCGGTGAAGAAGTCGGCGTACATGCTCACGAAGCGCCTCCCGGTCGTCCCGACGGTGCCCGCCTCGAGGGCCGACTAGAGCAGAGTACCGACCCAGCCCTCGAACCCCTCCGGAACGAGGTCACGGAGCGTCTCTCCGTCGGTCTCGCCGTTCGCACTCACGAGGTACGCCCGGCCGGGGACGTCCCCGTAGACCTCCTGGAAGTCGTAGACGAAGCCGTAGATCGACTCCTCGTCGGGCACTTCCGGCGCGTCCCCGAGGAACGCGACCGCCTCGCGGACGTGGTACTCGACGAGCCGGTTCACGGCCTCGCTCTCGGGCAGTTCGGGATCGACGACACCCTCCTCGAGCGCGCGCTCGACGGTCGGGACGAGCAGGTCGACCCGCCGCGCGATCCCCGGCGGCTCCTCGCCCGATTCACCCCGGACGACGCGGTAGGCGGCGGTGATCGCTCCACAGCCGGTGTGGCCGACGACGACCGTCGTTCGCGTCTCCGTGTGCCTGATCGGGTAGAGCACGTTCCCGTCGACGGCGAGTTCGCCGTCACAGCGGTCCCAGACGAGGTTCCCGATCGTACTCGGGGTGAACAGCCACCCCGGCTCCTCGACCGACCACATCCCCTCCTGGGAGACCCGCGAGTCCGAACAGCAGACCGCGACCGCCGCGGGCTCCTGTCCGGCCCGTACCCCCTGAAAGTGGCCCTCGGGAAGCTTCTCCTCGTGTCTCCTGTTGCGTTCCAACAACGTTTCGAGCGACGCGCTCGGCATAC
>SKXI01000204.1 GCA_007128515.1 Halococcaceae archaeon
GATCGGCCCGATCGGGAGCCCCCGTCCGGTGTCCACCGACAGCGTGCCGATCACGCCGTCACCGACGGCGAACGGGGAGAGTCCAGCGGGCTGATCGGGGCTCCCAGCGATCCCCAGTAGAAAGCGCTTTCATCGCACCCTCGGAACCTCCCCTCACATGCCGCTGGCCCCGTCGGACCACGACCTCGTTACCGCGGAACTCGGCCGCGATCCCACGCCGACCGAGGAGGTGCTGTTCGAGAACCTCTGGAGCGAACACTGCGCGTACCGATCCTCGCGCCCGCTGCTCTCGGCGTTCGAGAGCGAGCGCGTCGAGCAACGCTCGACGGAACGTCCGAGCGGGCGGAGCCCGCGAGGAGAGGTCGTCGTCGGACCGGGTGATGACGCCGCGGTGGTCGCGCTCGACGGTTCCACGTACATCACCCTCGGCATCGAGAGCCACAACCACCCCTCCTACGTCGACCCGTTCGACGGGGCGGCGACCGGAGTGGGTGGGATCGTCCGGGACACCCTCTCGATGGGGGCGTACCCGATCGCACTGACCGACTCGCTCTACTTCGGCGCGTTCGAGCGCGAACACTCGCGGTACCTGCTCGAGGGCGTCGTCGAGGGGATCAGCCACTACGGCAACTGCATCGGCGTCCCGACGGTGGGCGGATCGACCACCTTCCACCCGGGCTACGAGGGCAACCCGCTCGTGAACGTCGCCTGTGTCGGCCTGCTGGACGCCGACCGACTGGTCACCGCGGAGGCACAGACCCCCGGGAACGCGCTCGTGCTCGTGGGCAACGCGACCGGACGCGACGGCCTCGGCGGGGCGTCGTTCGCGAGCGAGGACCTGGCGGAGGACGCGGAGACCGAGGACCGTCCCGCCGTACAGGTCGGCGATCCCTACACGGAGAAACTGCTGATCGAGGCGAACGAGGCGCTCGTCGAGGAGGGGCTGGTCGTCTCGGCACGCGACCTCGGCGCGGCGGGTCTCGGCGGCGCGTCGAGCGAGATGGTCGCGAAGGGCGGACTCGGTGCGGAGATCCGGCTGGAACGGGTCCACCAGCGCGAGCCGAACATGGCGCCACACGAGATCCTGCTCGCGGAGTCCCAGGAGCGGATGTGTTACGAGGTCAGACCGGAGGACGTGAAGCGGGTACGGGGGATCGCCGAGCGCTTCGACCTCGGCTGTTCCGCGATCGGCGAGGTGACCGAGGGGAACTACGTCTGTACGTTCGAGGAGAGCGAGGCGGTAGGCGACTCGGAGGGACGAGCGGCGGAGCCGCGAGGCCGCGAGACGGTGGTGGACGTCCCCGCGGAGTTCCTCGCCGACGGCGCGCCGATGAACGACCTCGATCACCTCGAACCGGAGGAACCCGACCGTGAGCTGCCGGACGTCGAGGTGCGGGAGGCGTTCGACGAAGTCGTCGGAAGCCCCAACACCGCCTGCAAGCGGTGGGTCTACCGGCAGTACGACCACGAGGTGGGGCTCCGAACCGCGGTCGGACCGGGCGACGACAGCGCCGTGCTGGCGATCCGGGAGGCCGGCGAGGACGGGCTCGGGCTCGCGATCTCCGCGGGTGCCGAACCCTACTGGACCGAAACGGCCCCCTACGAGGGGGCCCGGGCGGTCGCGCTGGAGAACGCGACGAACCTCGCGGCGAAGGGTGCGGAACCCCTCGCCGCCGTGGACTGCCTCAACGGCGGCAACCCGGAGAAACCCGGGGTGTACGGCGGCTTCCGGGCGGTCGTCGCCGGTCTCGCCGAGATGTGTTCCGCCCTCTCCACCCCGGTCGTCGGCGGGAACGTCTCGCTCTACAACGACTCCACCGCCGGCCCGATCCCGCCGACGCCGACGCTCGCGATGGTCGGGGTTCGCGAGGACTACTCGCCCCCACCGATGGCGCTCGCGGGAGAGGGTGAGCTGTTGCTGGTCGGGGATCACGCGCTCGCCGGCGAGACCGAACCCCGACTCGGCGGCTCCGAACTGCTCGCACGGGTCGGCGGCAGCGATCGGTTCCCGACGCTCCCCGGGCGACCGAAGCTGTCGATCGACACGCTCGCCGGGATCGCGAACCACGAGACGACGCTCGCGACCCACGACGTGAGCCACGGCGGGCTGGCGGTCTCGCTCGCGGAGATGGTGACGGACGACGCGGGCGCTGCGGTCGAACTGGAGGGTGGCGTCCCAGAGCTCTGTACGGAGACACCGGGCAGGCTACTGGTCGAGACGACCGATCCGGAGTCGGTACGGGAGGCGGCCGGCGACGTTCCCGTGATCGACCTCGGACCGACGACCGGAGACGGGCGGCTCTCGATCGAGACGACCGGTGGATCGATCGCGACCGACGCGGAGGCGATCGCAGGCCGACGCGACGTCCTCGCTCGCGGGCTCGACTAACCGAACTTCTTCACCCGCTGGGCGTCCTCCGCGGCCATCCTGACGGAGTCCACGGTCGCGTCCGGTGCGCCCGCGGCGACCGCCGCGTTCAGCGCCCCCTCCATCACGGGCGCGTCGGCGAGCACGACCTCCTCCTCCAGCTCGGCCTCCTCGATGGCGATCTCGGCGTTCATCACCGCGCTGCCCAGATCGACGAGGACGACCACGCCGTTCCCGTCGGCGGCGTCGGCGATCGCGCGACTGATCGGCTCCGGCGAGGTTCCGATTCGTCCATCGCCGGTCCCGCCGACGGCCTCGACACGGGCGTCGCCGCCCATCTCCGTCGCGACGTCCCGTATCCCCTCGGCGGCCTTCCGGCTGTGCGAGACGACCACGATCCCGACCATCAGTCCTCGACCTCCACGGCCCCGGCGTCACCCTCGTCGTCGCCCTCCTCCGCTGGCTTCCCCTCGGCCTCGGCGTCGACCTCGACCTCGCCGTCGAGGTGGTCGGTCGCGACCGAGAGCAGCGTCTCCAGGAGGATCAGCGTGCTCGTGGCGCCGGGGTCCTGGTGGCCGACCGAGCGCCAGCCGAGGTACGACGCCCTGCCCCGACTCGCCCGGATCGGGACTGTGAACGCGACGCCCCGCTCGGCCGCGTCGACCGCCTTCCCGAGCGCCTCGAGGGGGTCACGCCCGTCCACTTCGATCGACTTCTTGTACGTGTGGACCGCGGGGACCAGCGCGTCGACCATCGTCTTGTCGCCCACGGACGCCTTCCCCCGCTCCTGGAGCTTCTCGAGGTAGGCCTCCGCGAACGCGACGGTCGTCTCCGCGGTGATCCCCTCCTCCAGTTCGCCGCTCGCGGCCACGATCGACCCCCCGTAGAGCGGCCCCGACGCCCCGCCGACCTCCGAGAGCAGCGCCATCCCGACCGCCTTCACCAGTTCGGCGGGCTCTTCGCTCTCTAGACCATCGATCCGGTCGGCGGCGGCGGTGAACCCTCGCGTCATGTTCGCGCCGTGGTCCGCGTCGCCGATCGCCGAGTCGAGGTCGGTCAGGTACGACCGCTCCTCCTCGATCCGCTCCGTACACGCCCGGATCGCCTCGCGTACCGCCTCCGCTTGCGTCGCCCCGTCCATGGCTCCCCTTGGAACCGGGACGGCTTAGTCCCCACCGGCGACCGTCATCGCCGGGGTCTCGACCGGGTACGTGAGCAGCTCCTTCAGTTCGTCCGTCAGTTCGAGCACCGTGATCGAACAGCCACACATGTCGAGCGAGGTCATGTAGTCGCCGACCCAGGCGTCCCAGGTCTCGATCCCGTGCTCTCCCAGCAGTTCCTGGAGCCGCCGGTTCACCACGTAGAGCTCCATCAGCGGCGTGCCACCCATCCCGTTGACGATCGTCGCGACCTCCGTCCCCTCCTCGATCCCGAGGTCGTCGAGGACGTGCCCCGCGAGCTCGTCGGTGACCTCGTCCGCGCTCATCACGTCGGTCCGCTCGACGCCCGGCTCGCCGTGGATGCCGATGCCGAGTTCGATCTCCTCCTCGCCGAGGTCGAACGTCGGCTCGCCCTTCTCGGGCGTCGTACAGGAGGTGAGCGCCATCCCCATCGTCCCGACGCGTTCGTTCACCTCCTCGGCGACGGCCTTCACCTCCGAGAGGTCGTCGCCGCGGTGGGCCGCCGCGCCGGCGGCTTTGTGGACGAAGATCGTCCCACAGACGCCACGACGTCCGGAGGTGTACAGCGAGTCCTCGACGGCGACGTCGTCGTCGACGACGACGTGATCAACCTCGACGTCGCCCTCCAGCTCGGCGAGCTCCATCGCCGTCTCGAAGTTCATCACGTCGCCCTCGTAGTTCTTCACGACACAGAGCACGCCCGCACCGCCGTCACAGGCGGTCACCATCTCGCCCAGCTCGTCCGCGGTCGGCGAGGTGAACACCTCGCCCGCCGCCGCGCCGTCGAGCATCCCCTCGCCGATGTAGCCCGCGTGCGTCGGTTCGTGACCGCTGCCCCCGCCGGAGACGATCCCCACCTTGTCGGATACCGGCGCGTCCGCCCGAACGAGCACCTCCGCGTCCTCCAGTCGCTTCAGTCCCGGATGCGCCGCCACCATCCCGTCGAGCATCTCGCTCACGACCGCCCCCGGCTCGTTGATCAGTTTCTTCATGGCTCTCCTCGGGTGTGAACTCACCACACACCGGGTTAAACGTTACTCGCACCGCTCGGTGTGCGCGTAAACGCACCTCAGAGGGTCACGAGCGTCCCGACGTCGGCTTCGACCGCCCGATCGTAGAGGTGTTCGGCTGCCGCCGCGTCGAGGATCGCCGATCCGACGCTCTCGACGAGGACGACCTCCTCGTTCGATCCTCGTTCCCACCGCCCCGCGAGGACGTCCGAGAGCGGGACGAGGTCCTCCGGAGCGAGCCCCGTCCCCCGGATGTCGCCGGTCTCGACGACCTCCTCCGGCACGTCCGCGATCACGGCCGCCGCCCGGTCGACGGTCTCCGAGTCGATCTCGCACATCTCCGCCGAGAACGCGCCGACGGCGATCACGACCGTTCCGGCCGAGAGCGCCTCGCCCGGGAACACTGGCTCGGTCGCCGTGGTCGCCGTGACGACGACGTCTGCCTCCCGCACCGCTTCGTCCGGCGAGTCGACGGCCTCCGCCGGGATCCCGAGTCCCTCCCGGAGGTCGGTCGCACAGTCGAACTTCGAGTCGCTCGGCGAGTAGATCCGGATCGACGCGACCTCGGAGCCGGCGGCGATCGCACGGCTCTGCCAGCGCGCCTGTGCGCCGGCGCCGATCACGCCGAGGTCGATCTCCCCCTCTACGAGCGCCCGCGCCGCCACCCCGCCGATACAGCCCGTCCGGGCGTTCGTCACCAGCGTCCCTGCCATGTACGCCCCCGGCTGGCCCGTCTCGGCGTCGGTGAGCGCGATCTGTGCGTTCACCGTCGGCAGCCCCCGATCCGCGTTCCCGGGGTGGACGCTCGCGAGCTTCGTCGCGTAGTGCTCTCTCCCGTGGACGTACGCCGGCATCGTCAGCCCGGTCCCGAGCGGGTCGTCGCCTCGGAGGCCCTCGCCAACCGGGAA
>SKXI01000033.1 GCA_007128515.1 Halococcaceae archaeon
GTGCCCACGAGCGCGGTCTCCTCCCCCACGACGGTGAGAACGTCGCGCTCTTCTTCGACTACGGCGCCCATCTTCTCCAGTTCGGTCGCCATCGCGCTCACCCGGTCGGTCTCCTTGTACCGGACGTGTTCGCAGTTGGTGATCCGGGTCTCGCCTCCCGCCGCCGCACCGAGGACCGCAATAGTGGGCAGGAGATCTGGCGTGTCGCCGACGCCAACCTCGATCCCCGTGAGTTCCGACGAACTCGCCCGGATCTCGCCGCCCTCCCTGTCCCACTCCACCTCGCCGCCCATCCGCTCGACGACGTCGACGATCGCGCTGTCGCCCTGCGCGCTCGGCTGCGCGCCGGTGATCGTCAGCTCCTCCCCACGGAGCACGCCAGCAGCGAGGAGGTACGAGATCGAGGAGAAGTCGCCGGGCACCGCGTACTCGGAGGCGTCGTAGGTCTGGTTCCCCGGCACCGAGAAGCCCTCCGGAGTACGCTCGACCTCGACGGAGAACGCCGAGAGGAGGTCGAGGGTGATCTCGACGTACGGTGCCGATTTCAGCTCCGTCGTGAGTTCGATCTCGATCCCCCGCTCGCTCACCGCCCCCGCCATCAGTAGTGCGGTGATGTACTGCGAGGAGACGTCGCCGGGGATCGAGACCGATCCCCCGGGGATCGGCCCGCCGACGACGAGCGGCGCCTGACCGTTGCCGCGGCTGCTCTCGGCACGCGCACCGAGGTCCGAGAGCGCCTCCAGTAGTGGTCCCTGCGGGCGGGAGCGGAGCGAGGCGTCGCCGGTGAGCACGACCAGACCGTCGACGAGCGCGGCCGTGGCCGTCACGAGCCGCATCGTCGTGCCGCTGTTCGCGCAGTCGATCACGTCGTCAGGGGCCGCTGGCGTTCCACGAAAGCCCTCGACCTCGACGCTGTCGTCGCGCTCTTCGACCGTCCCGCCGTAGGCGCGGACGGCACGCATCGTCGCCCGTGGATCGGCGCCGAACAGCGGGTTCCGTATCGTCGCCCCGTCGCCGTAGCCGGCGGCGAGGATCGCCCGGTGGGTGTAGCTCTTCGACGGGGGCGCGACGACCCGCCCTGCGAGGCGCGACGGCGAGAGTGTGACGTCCATGTGCGGCCCCGAGACACGCTCACGGCATGACCGTATCGGTCCCGTCGGGTTTTTGCGCTCGCGCTCCGTCGGCTCGATCGAATGAAGACCGGCTCCGAGGACCCGCGCACCATTCGGTCGGTTGCGGTCACCGCGAACGACGTCGTCACCGCCTACGAGGCGACCGTTCGCGCGGGGAGAGAGACCGTCCTCCGGGTCACGCCGCCGTTCGTTCCCAGGGAACGTGGCCGGCTCCACGTTCCCGGTCCGGGCGAGCCCTCGGGGGATCCCGCGCCGCTCCACCTCGATCCCGCGGCGTTGCTCGACTCGGCGGCCCTCGGCCCGTTTCCGACGCCGGACGAGACCGCGGAGAGGATGGAAGCGGAGGGGGAGGTCTACTCCCCGGAGCGCCACCACGAACGGCACGTGGAGGCGGTCGAGCGGTGGCGGGCGGCGGCACGCGAGGCCGTGGTCGACGAGATCGAGATCGGAACCCCGGAGGGGGGCCACCGGATCGAGATCAAGGCTCTCGGTAGGGGGTGACGCCGGTCGCCCGGTCGGCTCCCGCCGGACCGTCCCCAGGCGACGATTTCGGTCCCCCCTCCGGATCGGGGGGTGCAACGAACTCGGGGAGCGTCGCCTGCTTCGTGTCGGGGAGCTCCCCGGAGACGACGTACGGGACGAGTATCAGCCCGGCGTTGATCAGCAGCACCAGGAGGATCGGGGCGAGGAAGAGCCCGTAGAGGCCGAAGACGGCGGGCCCGACGATGTACGCGACGATCAGCAGGCCCGTGTGGGTGTTCTCGCCGGAGATCAGCCCCCTGATGACGAGGTCCGGGATCGCGTCGACGAGGACGCCCACGACGGCGACGAAGCCGGCGACGTAGACCAGCGGCGCGTAGTCGCCCTCGACGACGAGCCTGGCGAGGAAGGCGAGCGCGACCGGGACGTAGACGAGCTTGATCCCGATCACCGGGACGAGGCTGCCGAGCCCGGCGAGCGCGCCGAGTAACGCGGGGAACGGGACCTGGACGATCGGCGGCGCGACGAGGTTGTAGAGGCTGAAGACGACGATGCCGACCGCGGCGGTGACGAACACGTTCACGATGTTCCCGAAGAGCGTCGCCGAGAGCTCCGGGTCGACCGCGCGCACGTAGGCGGTGAGGACGCCGTCACGGTCGAACGTCTCGAGCAGCCAGTCGACGAACCGGGGGCCGTCGATCAGCATGTAGTAGGTGAGAAGGACGAGGATCATCAGCTGGACGACGAGGCTGCTCGCCAGCCCGAGGACGCCGAGCACGCCGGTTCCGAGCGAGGCGATCGGGGCGGCAGCGCCCGCGCCGGCGATCGCCTCCTCGAGTTCGGAGAGCTCGATGCCACCGAGGTCGGCGTCGAGGATCTCCCGGACGAGCTGGTCCTGGACGCCGTACTGGTCGACGAGCTGGGCGGCCTCGACGAGCACGATCGCGAGCGTGTACGCCAGCAGGACGAGAAACGGCACGCCGAAGAGCACGAGCGCGAGCGCCGCCCGGACCCGCTTCGGGAGGTCGAAGCGGCGGAGCAACCGGTAGATCGGCCGCACGGCGTAGTAGAGGAAGACCGCGACGACGACGACCGCGACGAACGTCTCGACGATGTAGGCGGCGAGCGCGACGAGCGCGAGCAGGAGGAGCCCGAGCACGATCCGCTGGCGGAACTGGGCCTCCCCTACCTCGACGATCGGAGCCATTCGTCCCCACGTAACACCTCCGAAGGTATATACTCGGCCAACGGGTCCCGTCGAGCGCCACGATCCGGGAACGGGGAAATCGTTCTATGAATGTGTGAAGAAAATATTCATATACTCAGAGATTCTACGGGACGGATGGCCGCGATCGAACTGACGGGGCTGACGAAACGGTACGGCGAGGTCGTGGGCATCGAGGACCTCACGTTCTCGGTCGAGGAGGGCGAGATATTCGGCTTCCTCGGCCCGAACGGCGCGGGCAAGACCACGGCGATCAGGACGCTCCTGGGGCTGCTCTCGCCGACGTCGGGGACGGCGAGAGTGCTCGGCACTGACGTCCGTGACGAGAGCGCGCTGGTGGATGCGAAGCGGCGGATCGGCTACTTGCCGGCGGATCTCGGCTTCGACGAGGGGGCGACCGGCGAGCAGATACTCGACTTGCACGGGGTGATCAAGGGCGACTCCCGTCGCGAGGCGCTTTTAGCGCGCTTCGATCCGCCGATCGAGCGGCAGGTCCGGGAGTACTCGACCGGCAACGAGCGGATGCTCGGCATCGTCCAGGCGTTCATGCACGACCCGGACCTGGTGATCATGGACGAGCCGACCGCCGGGCTCGACCCGCTGAAACAGGAGCGCTTCCACGAGTTCCTCGACGAAGAGCGCGAGCGGGGTACGACGGTGTTCTTCTCCTCGCACGTGCTGAGCGAGGTCAGACAGGTCTGTGACCGCGTGGGGATCCTCAGGGACGGACGGCTCGCCGCGCTCGAGGACGTCGAGACGCTGCTCTCGCGCGGCGGCAAGCGGGTGCGGATCAGGGTGGAGGGGTCGCTCGATCCGGACGCGCTCGCGCTTCCCGGGGCGTTCGATACCGAGTCGGTCGGCGAGGCGCTGGCGTTCACCTACGCGGGCGAATACAACGTGCTGCTCTCGCGTCTGACGGAGTTCGACGTGATCGATATCGAGATCGGCGAGCCACCGCTCGAGGACGTCTTCATGCACTACTACGGCGAGGAGGGCGAGGCGGACGAAGGGGAGTCCGCCGCGCGCAGAGCGGAGGTCGCCGATGCTTGAACTCGCCCGGTTCGAGGCCGAACGCCGGAGGAAGGGGACGGCCGCGCTCGTCGTCGGCGTGAGCGTCGTCGCCGCCTTCTTCGTCGGCCTGTTCCCCTCGATCGAGGGCGCCGACGTCGACATCGACGCGATGCTCGAGGCGTACCCCCCGGCGATGCAGGAGGCGTTCGGCATCGCGACGCTCAGCACGATCGAGGGCTTTCTGGCCGTCGAGCTCTACGGGTTCGTCTGGCTGCTACTGCTGGGACTCTACTTCGCGTACAGCGCCGCCGGACTGATCGCGGCCGACGTCGAGCGCGACCGGATGGACCTCACCCTCTCGCTGCCGGTCTCGCGCTCCCGGGTGCTCGGCGAGAAGTTCCTCACGTTGCTCGTCCCGATCCTCGCGCTGAACGCGGTCGTTCCCGTGGTGGTGTACGCGAGCACGGCCGCGATAGACCACCCGATCGACCCCGTGGCCCTCCTCACGGTTCACGCCCTCTCGATCCCGTACCTGCTCGCCTGCGCCGGGATCGGGCTCGTCCTCTCGGTCGTCCTCGATCGAGCTGACGTCGCGCGGCGGCTGGCGATCGTCGTCGTGTTCGTGCTCTTCCTGGTCGAGTCGATCGCCGCCACGACCGAGGACCTCGAGTGGCTGGGTTACGCGAGCCCCACTTACTACTACGACCCGACGGCGATCCTCGTCGAGGGGAGTTACGACCTGACGGGGATGGGAGTCCTCCTCGCCGCGACGGGCGTGCTGGTCCTCGCGAGCAAGCTCCGGTTCGAGCGGGCGGACGTCGGCGCATGAGCGGGTTCGACGAGCGCGAGCGCGAGCGGATCCGCGAGGCACTGATCGCGACCGGTCGCGAGAAGTTCACCCGCTACGGCGTGAAGAAGACGACGATCGCCGACATCACCGAGCCGGTGGGCATCGCCACCGGGACGTTCTACCGGTTTTTCGACTCGAAGGACGAGCTCTACTGGGCGGTGCTCGAAACCGAGCGGGAGGCGGTCGTCGAACGCATCGAGGACGCGGTAGGGTCGGCGGAGGGTCCTGAAGACGAGATACGGGCGCTGCTCTCCGCGGTCTTCTCCGAGATCGAGACGAACCCGCTGGTGAGGGGGCTGCTCGACGACGGCGACGAACGGGCGCGGATGGTCCGGGGAATGAGCGAGGCCGAACTCGAGGCGGCCCACCGCGAGAAGGTCTCCCACCTGCTTCCCTACGTGGAGTCCTGGGCGGACGTGGGAATCGAGTTCGAGGCCGACCCCGAGGTCGTCGCGGGAGCGCTCCGCTCGCTCGCGTTCCTCACGCTCCACGAGGCCGAGATCGGTCCCGACTACCCCGAGGTCCGCGACCTGCTGATCGAGAGCGTCGCTACGGGGCTGGTCTCCGAGAACCAAGAGTGAGCCGAACCGGGCCCGTTATGCCGTTCCCGTGAGCAGCGCCCACATGGATCCCGACCTCTCCGCGCTCGACACGTTCCTCGACGAGCGCGAGGCCGACGGCTACCTGATCGACGCGAGTTCCGAGCAGTCGGATCAGCTGTACCTCTCGGGCTTCGA
>SKXI01000445.1 GCA_007128515.1 Halococcaceae archaeon
TAGCCCTCGAGGATGGGCAGTCCCATGCCGTGGTAGAGCGCACAGAGGTCCGCCGAGAGGCTCCCTCCACCGCTGATGAGGAACTCGATCTCACCGCCGAGCGCCTCTCTCACCGTGGCGAAGACGAGTCGGTCGGCGAGCGCCTGTTTCGCCCGAAGGCTGGCCCCCGGAGACTCGGCCTCGTGGTGGGCACGGCCCACCTCGATCGCCCACTCGAAGATCCGCTGTTTCGGCCCGCTCTCGCTGGCCTGTGTACGGATCGCGTCGTAGATCTTCTCGTAGACCCTGGGAACGCTCGTCCCGGTCGTCGGCTGGATCGCTTGAAAGTCGTCTCTGAGCGTGTCGGGGCTCTCGGCGTAGGCGACACAGGCCCCGCTCGCGAACATGAGGAAGTGACCGGCCGTCCGCTCGAAGACGTGTGCGAGCGGGAGAAACGAGACCGTCCGGGTGTTCTCGTCGATCACCGGGATGTCGCCCTTGTCCGGGCGCGGGCCGAACCGTTTTCTCGACTGGTTGATGTTCGCGCGGACGTTCCAGTGTGAGAGCATCACGCCCTTCGGCTGACCGGTCGTCCCGGAGGTGTAGATCAGCGTCGCGAGGTCCTCGGGGCTCCGTTCGTCGAGCCACGACTCGTAGGTCCCCTCGTCGAACGTCTCGACGCCGCGGTCGTGGACCTCCGCGAGCGTGAGGACGTCGTCTCTCCCCTCGTACCCCTCGATCCGATCCATGACGGCGATCCACTCCAGGTCGAGGTCGTCTTCGACCGAGAGCACGGTCTCGAGCGCGTCCCGGTCCTCGACGACGACCCCCTCGGCGCCCGGATCCGAGAGCAGGTGGCGTACCTGCCGACGCGAGGAGCCGCGATAGACGGTCGTGACGACCCCACCGGCGGCCAGCAACGCGAGGTCACTCTGTGCCCACTCCATGCGCGTGTCGGCGAAGATCCCCACTCTGGTGCCAGACTCGACGCCGAGGTCACGGAACCCGGCCGCGAGGTGACGGACGATCGATCGAAGCTCCCGGTAGCCGAGGGTGAGGTACTCGCCGTCGCCGGCGGCCGGGAGCACCGATTCGGTCATCGAGCGGTCGTAGATCCCGCCCTTGTACGCCTGCGCCGGACGGTCGAGGTGACGCGCCGCCGACTCCTCGAACAGCACGGCGAGCGTGCTCTCGCCGATTACCTCGTCGGTGTACTCCCGTTCCGCGTCCTGCCATCCCATAGCCACCACAGACGAGGAATCGTGATAAACGTGGCGTCAACGCGATAGATCGGACGGTCAGTTTACCCCGTTACGGGCTGCAACGGACGAAAGCGACTGGAAGCGCCTGTATCTCGTGACATCAGGACCGAAACGTCCCCGGGTGTTATGTCACCGGTCGTCCTTCGCGGAACCGAGTCGCATGTCAGAGATACGGATTCGCACGACGGGCCCGGACGAGGAGTTCCCGCCGATCTTCGACCTGTTGAGCGACCGCCGTCGGCTCCGACTCCTCGCACACCTCTCGCGTCGGCCGGACGAGCGAGTCGACGTCGACTCGCTCGTCGACGTCGTCGCCGCGGCCGAGCCGTGCACGGACCGCGAGAGCGTCGCGATCGCGCTGGCACACGTCCACCTCCCGAAACTGGAGGCGGCGGGCCTGATCGAGTCCGACAGCGAGTCGGCGGCGGTTCGCTGGCTCGGCTCGTCCGTGGAGATGGAGTTCGATCTCCGCTGAGACGCCCCCCGTCGGGACCGTCGCACGCCGGTGGTCTCCGAGACGTCACACCGTCACGGTCGCCAGTCCGATTCACTGCGCCCTGTCGTCGAGGTAGAGGAGTACGCCCCGGACGTTCATTGACGTCTCCGTCCGGGCCTTCCGCTCGCCCCAGACCTCGTCCATGTCGGTCTCGGCGACGAAGTGCTCGATCACGGCCTCGTCGTCGTCGAGTTCCGTTCGCTTGCGTTCGACCCGGCTGACCCACTCCGACAGCACCTCGGCGTACTCCGACAGCACCTCGGTGCCGTGGACCGGCCCGAAGTGTCCGAAACAGATCGTCTCGGGGTCGAGCGCCTCGATCGTCTCGACGTCGGCGAGACAGCCCTCCATGTCGAAGTTCGGCGGGGGCGAGGTCTCGAGGACTCGACCGAGTTCGGGTACCCAGATGCCGGCGGCGTCGCCGGAGAACACCGCGCGGGCGTCCGGGTCGAAGTAGATCACCTGGTGGGGGGCGTGGCCGGGTGCGTGGTGGACCTCGAGCGCGCGGTCGCCGAGGTCGATCACGTCGCCGTCGGAGATCGGGGTGATCCGTTCTTCGGGGACCGGCTTCGGCTCGACGTAGAACTGCCACGCGTCCTGGACGGCTCGTTTGGTTCCCTCGACGAGTCGGGAGGGGTCGACGAGGTGTGAGGCACCGATCTCGTGGACGTAGACGTCGGCGTTCGGACACGCCTCCGCGAGGAAGCCCGCGCCGCCGGCGTGATCGAGGTGCACGTGCGTCGGGGCGATCACCCCGACCTCCGAGAGGGCGATGTCGAGTTCCTCGAGCGCCTCGAGGATGTACTCGACGTTCGTCCCGATCCCGGTGTCGACGACCGCCGGTCGCTTGGCGTCGACGATGTAGACTGATCCGTACTCCAGCACGTCGTACATCCCGGTCTCGACGTAGTGATACGCGTCCTGTCCCTCGACGGGAAAGAGGTCGCCTGCGGCCATGTGCTACGGCGACGGTCCAGCGACAAAACCGTTCGCACGGCGGCAGCGATGGCGAGCGATACGGCTTTCCCGGTGGCAGGAAAACCCGATGACATGCTCGACAGGACGACCCTCCGCGAGGAGACCGATCGGGTTCGCTGGGCGCTCGAGGTGAAGGGCGTCGACGTGGACCTCGATTCGTTGCTCGCGATCGACGAGGAGTGGCGGGAACTCAAGGCCGAGGGCGACGACCTCCGCCGGCAACGGAACGAGGTGAGCCGGACGATCGGGGAGCTGAAAGGGGAGGGCGAGGAGGAGGCCGCCCAGGAGGCGATCGAGCGCTCGAGCGAGCTGAAAGCCGAGATCGACCGGATCGAGGAGCGGGCCGACGACCTCGAAGCAGAGCTAGACGAGCGGATGCTCACGCTCCCGAACGTCCCCTACGAGGACGCCCCCGTGGGCGAGGACGAATCGGAGAACGTCGAGGTGCGCCGCTGGGGCTTCGACGAACTCCGAACCCTCCCGGATCCGATCGTCCCGCACTACGACCTCGGCGAGGAGCTGGAGATCATCGACGAGGCGCGTGCGGCGAAGGTGACAGGCAGCGGCTTCTACTTCCTCAAGGGCGACGGCGCACGGCTCGAACACGCCCTGATCCAGTTCATGCTCTCGGTGCACAGAGAGCAGGGCTACACCGATATCTCGCCGCCGATCCTCGTCAACAGCGACTCGATGACGGGCACGGGTCAGCTCCCGAAGTTCGCCGAGGACTCCTACACCGTCGAGGGCGAGGACCGCTGGCTGATTCCCACTTCGGAAGTCCCAGTCACCAACATGTACAGCGACGACATCCTCCTGCGCGAGGACCTCCCGATCAAACACCAGGCGTACACGCCGAACTTCCGGCGAGAGGCGGGCGAACACGGGACCGAGACGAGAGGGATCGTCCGGGTCCATCAGTTCGACAAGGTCGAACTCGTGAACTTCGTCGAACCCGGAGAGAGCTACGAGCGGCTGGAGGGACTGGTCGACGAGGCCGAGGAGGTGCTCAGGCGGCTCGGACTCCCGTACAGGGTGATCGAGATGTGCACCGGCGACATGGGCTTCAGCCAGGCGAAGAAGTACGACATCGAGGTCTGGGGGCCGGCAGACGACATGCCCGAGGGTCCCGACGAGGGTGGACGGTGGCTCGAGGTCTCCTCGGCGTCGAACTTCGAGGAGTTCCAGGCCCGGCGTGCGGGGCTTCGCTACCGGCCCGAACGCCACGAGTCGGCGGAGTACCTCCACACGCTCAACGCCTCGGGGACCGCGCTCCCGCGCGTGATGGTCGCACTGCTCGAGTACTACCAGAACCCGGACGGCACGGTGACGATCCCAGAGCCGATCAGACCGTACATGGGCGGCCAGGAGCGCATCGAGGGCCACGAGCCGGTGGGAGAGAGCGCGGTCGGGGCGGGAAAGCGGGAGTGAGGGCAAACGGCGTTCTGTGGTTGTCGTCCGTGTCGGACGGTCGTCGCGGGACCGCCCGATCACTCCCGTTGCGCACCGACCGCCGTTCGTTCGATTCGGAGGGCGGACAGAGAGCGAGCGGTGCGGTGTGTTTATGACTGGAGCCCCGTCGATAGGTGCATGGCCGAGACGAAGGTCGCGGTAGTGACGGCGGCGGGAAGCGGTATCGGGGCGGCCTGCGCACGGCGACTGACCGAGGACGGATACACCCCGGTCCTGCTCTCTCGGTCGGGGAGCGCGGTCGAGGTCGCGAACGAACTCGGTGGGGAGGGGTTCGAGGGCTCGGTGACGGACCCCGACGACCTGGCTGCTCTCGTCGAGACGACGGTCGAGCGCTACGGTCGTCTCGATGCGGTGGTGAACAACACGGGTCACCCGCCCTCGGGTGACCTCCTCGAGATCACCGACGAGGAGTGGCACGAGGGGCTCGACCTCGTCCTGCTGAACACCGTTCGGATGGCACGTCTCGTCACGCCCGTCATGGCGGAGCAGGGCCACGGGTCGATCGTGAACATCTCGACGTTCTCGGCGTTCGAACCGTCGATCGAGTTCCCCGTCTCGTCGGTGCTCCGGGCCGGTCTCGGGAGCTTCACCAAGCTCTACGCCGACCGGTACGCGGCCGAGGGCATCCGGATGAACACCGTTCAACCCGGGTTCGTCGACAGCTACGACGTCGACGAGGAGACGAGAGCCGAGATCCCGATGGGGCGACCGGCGCGAACCGGGGAGATCGCGGACGCGGTCGCGTACCTCCTCTCGCCCGCGTCGAGCTACATCACCGGCCAGAACGTCCGCGTTGATGGCGGCCTCACGGCGTCGCTCTGAACACCGCCAGCGCTCCCGATACCTCGCCGTCGACAGTCGTGAGGCAAGCCCTCCCGACCCGAATACCGGAGACGACACGACCGCCGACACCCCCACGGAGAGGCCGATCATCGTAGCCAGCCGCCTCTCTCGGGCGTACACATCACCGGTGTCGTTCGATTCTACGATGATCCCTATGAAACACCGACCGAGACGCAGACGCCGACCGACACCGAAACGCCGGACGGCGAGTACGAACGGTCTCACCTCGTGGAGATCCGCTACGAGTGGCTCCACGACGAGCTACAGGGGGAGGTCGACGAGGCACTCGACGGCGGCTACGGGAGCGAGGAGCCACCGACGTTCACCGAAGCGATCGACGTCGAGTTCTCATACATCGTGGTCGACGAGCGGCCGTACGAGCCGTGGACCGACGCCGACTCCGA
>SKXI01000198.1 GCA_007128515.1 Halococcaceae archaeon
CCAGCCGTCGGGCAGCGCGTCCGCGACGAGGTCGGCACGTGTGGGACGGGAGCGACTCGTCGTCGCCAGCACGGAGTACATACCGGGGCGATCCCCGGGAACGCAAAGAACGTTCGCACCGACGACCGTCCGATCGAGGCCTCCGGCCCGTGTGTATATGTACCGACCGGCCGATCACCGAACGTGAGCAGCAGGGAGCGACTCCGCATCGGCTGCGGCGCGGGCTACGCGGGTGATCGTATCGAGCCGGCGGTCGAACTCTCGGCGGATCCGAGCCTCGACTACCTCTGTTTCGAGTGTCTCGGCGAGCGGACCGTCGCGCTCGCCAGGCGCCGGTTGGCCGACGGCGGCCACGGGTACAATCCGCTTCTCGAGGAACGAACACGGGCCGTCCTCGGGAACTGCGTTCGGAACGGGATCACGATCGTCACGAACATGGGCGCGGCGAACCCGACGGCCGCGGCGGCGCGTGTACGGGAGATCGCGGCCGATGCGGGCCACGACGGTCTCCGAGTCGCGGCGGTGACCGGCTCCGACGTCTCCGATCGCCTCGACGACCTCCACACGGAGACGACCGAGGCCGAACCGGTCGCCGCCTACCGCGACCGGACGGTCGCCGCCGACGCCTACCTCGGCGTCGAACCGATCCTCGTGGCGCTCGATCGCGGCGCCGACGTCGTCGTCACGGGCCGGGTCGCGGACGCGTCGCTCTTTCTCGCACCGTTGCTCTACGATTTCGACTGGCCGTACCCACACGGGGAGCCCTCCGAGCGGATCGGGCAGGGGATCGCCGCGGGGCACTTACTGGAGTGTGCCGGGCAGGTCACGGGCGGCTACTTCGCGGATCCCGGGCGCGCCGACGTGGAGGAGCTCGCCTCGCTCGGCTTCCCGATCGCCGAGGTCGGACCGGAGGGCGAGCTCACGATCACGAAGCTCCCGGGGACGGGGGGAACGGTGACGACCGAGACCTGCACCCAGCAACTGCTCTACGAGGTCCACGATCCGAGTACCTATCTCGGCCCCGACGGCGTCGCCGACTTCTCCGGCGTCTCCTTCGCAGGGATCGGACCGGAGGCCGTTCGAGTCGAGGGTGCGGTCGCCGACCCGCCGCCGGAGACGCTCAAGGTCTCGCTCGGGTACGACGCCGGCTACCGTGGCGTCGGCGAGATATCCTACGCCGGACCGAACGCGAGGGCGCGCGCCGAACTCGCCGGCCGGATCGTCCGCGAGCGGCTCTCGATCCGCGGGCTCGAGCCGAGGGAGCTTCGGACCGACCTCGTGGGCGTCGATTCGCTCCACGGCGACGTCGGCACCGTCGACCCCTACGAGGTTCGCCTCCGCGTCGCGGCCCGGTGTGTGGACGAGTCGACCGCCCGCGGGGTCGCCCGCGAGGTCGAGACGCTCTACACGAACGGGCCCGCCGGCGGCGGCGGTGCACGCATGGAGACGGATCGGGTGGTAGGGATCGTCTCGACGCTCGTCGACCGCGAGCACGTCGAACCGACGGTCTCGGTGGTGGAGGTCGAAGGATGAGGACGGTCCGCGACCTCGCGCTCGTCCGTGCCGGCGACAAGGGCGACACGTCGAACCTGGTCGTCGTCGCCGACTCCGAGGCCGCGTACGACGTACTCGTCGAGCGACTCGCCGCCGACCGCGTCCACGAGCGCTTCGCCCACCTCGGCGCGGAGGAAGTCACTCGCTACGAGCACCCGCCGACGGGTGCGCTGAACTTCGTCGTCCGCGGCGTCCTCGCGGGCGGAGTGACGACCTCGCTTCGCGTCGACGGTCACGGGAAGTCGCTGTCCTCGCTGCTCGCCGGGATGGAGTTGCCCGACGAGCAGCCGTAGCGGATCGAGCCGCTGGCGCGACCCGGAACGTTATTGCACCCGGTGCCGTCCGTCACGCAAATGGCGTTCGAGGAGGCGGTGATCGCCGGCATCGGCGAGACGGAGAAGAGCAGACCGAGCCCGCGAAACGACCAGCCGGCGTACGATCTGGAGGAGTACCTCGCGAGGGCGGCCCGGCTGACGCTCGCGGACGCGGGCCTCGACGCCGACGAGGTCGACGGGCTCGGGGTCGCCCGGCCCTCGGTCGAGACCCCGTACCGCTACCCGCTGTTGCTCGCGGACGAACTCGGCTTTCGCGACCTCGCGTGGATCACGGCGACCGACCACTGCGGCGGACAGGCGCTGCCGCTGCTCGCGCAGGCCGCGATGGCCGTCGACGCGGGCGTCGTCGAGACCGTGCTCTGTCTGGGCGCCGACACCCCGAAGGTCCCCGGCGGCGGGGGCGAGGTGTTCCCGCGGGATCCCCGCGGCCTCCAGCGGAACTACAAGGACCCGTTCGGCGTCCAGGGGACGAACGCCGAGGCCGCGCTCGTCCAGCGTCGTCACGAAGCGCGCTACGGGACGACGCCCGAGGTCCTCGGCAGGATCTACGTCGCCCAGCGCCGCCACGCGGCGGCCAACCCGCTCGCGTACCTCCGCGAGGAGGTCGACCTCGAGGCTTACCTCGCCTCCGAGCCGATCGCCGACCCGATCCGGCTGTTCGACTGCGTCATCCCGGTCAACGCGGGCTTCGGTGCGCTCGTGACCACCCCCGAACGGGCCGCGGAGCTGGGTGGCGATCCGGTGTCGATCGCCGGCGTCGGCCACAACCACAGCCCGTCGGTGCCCAGGGACGAACCGCTCACCACCATCGGGATGGAGCCGGCGGCCGAGCGTGCGCTCGGGATGGCGGGGCTCGACCCACGGGAGGCGGACGTCTACCAGCTCTACGACGACTACCCGATCGTCGTGACGATGGAGATGGTCGAAATCGGGCTCTGTCGTCCCGCCGAAGCCGCGCGGTTCGTCGCGGAGACCGACTTCGGCGTCGACGGCGAGGTGCCGCTGAACACGGGCGGCGGTCAACTCTGTGCCGGCCAGGCGGGCGTCGCCGGGGGGTTCCTCCAGCTCGTCGAGGGGATCAGGCAGCTCCGCGGCGAGGCCGGCGACGGGCAGGTCCCCGACGCCGAACGGGGGATCGTCACCGGCATCGGCGGCGTCTCCGCGAACTACGACGGCGTGCTCGCGGCGAACTCCGTCATGGTCCTCGAACGGGAGGTCGGGGCGTGATCGACGACCGACCGCTCCCGGACACGCAGGTCGAACACGACACGACGTTCTGGGAGGCGGCCGCCGAGGGACGGCTGCTCGTCCAGGAGTGTGGGTCCTGCGGCCACCGGCAGCTCTATCCCGGACCGGTCTGTCGGGCGTGTCACGCCGAAGCACCCGGCTGGATCGACGCCGAGGGCACCGGCGAGGTCCACTCGTACACGGAGATCCGCCGGGCGACCGAACACCGCGCGTTCGAGCCGGCGATCCCGTACGTCGTCGCGTCGGTCGAGCTTCCGGAGGGTCCGAGAATGCTGACGAACGTCGTCGGCTGCGACGTCGAGGACGTCGAGGTCGGGATGCCGGTCGTCGTCGAGTTCGAGCCGCTGGGAGAGGGGGTCGCGATCCCGGTGTTCCGTCCGCGCTGAGCAGGGTCGTGCGATGGCTGCCGGCTCGACGGTGCTCGACGCGTCCGCCCGCAGATCTCCCTCAGCCACAGGGTCGACTCCGCTCTCGACCGAAACGGTGAGGGCAGTGGCCTCCGCAGCCCGGGTATGACCGACAGTGCCACGACCGCCACCGGGAGCGACTACACCCTCGACGCGCTCGCCGCCGAGGGTATCGGGACGCTCTTCGGCGTCATCGGCGAGGGCAACGCCCACCTGCTCGACGCGGTAAACGATTCGGAACTCTCCTTCGAGCAGTCCCGTCACGAACAGGCGGCCGTTTCGATGGCCGACGGCTACGCCCGAACCACCGGCGAGGTCGCCGTCTGCACGCTCACGCACGGTCCGGGGGTGACCAACGGGGCGACCGGCATCGCCGCTGCCGACCGCGACGACGTTCCACTCGTCGTCCTGGTGGGTGACACCGGTGCTGAAGGTCGGGAGACCTCGCTCCAGTACCTCGACCACCGGACGTTCGCGGAGCCGATCACGGTCTACCGGACGAGAGTCGAGACGCCCGCGACGCTTCCCGCGTCGCTCGCGCGTGGGTTCGACCGGGCTCGTACCCGAAGCGGCCCGGTCCTCCTCGAACTCCCGACCGACGTCCAGCGCGCGACGGCACCCGGGGAGAGCTACGAGCCGGTCCCCCGACCGCGCCAGCGACCTCGCCCGGACGAGCGACTGCTCGCGGAGGCCGTCTCGCTGCTGGAGGGCGCCGAGCACCCCGCGATCCTCGCCGGCGGCGGCGCGGCCCGGTCGGGCGCGGGTGAGGCGATCGCGACGCTCGCCGACCGGATCGGCGCGCCGATCGCGACGACCTACTTCGGCCGGGGCGTGCTCCCCGACGACCACCCGCTGGTCAGCGGGATCGGCGGGACGTTCATGACGCCGGCAAACGACGACCTCCTGTGGGAGGTGGACGTCCTCCTCGCGGTCGGCGCGACGCTCTCGGGGAAGGTCAGCCGCTACGGCGAGCTCTACGCCGACGCGGACGTGATTCAGGTCGACCTCTCGGAGGAGGCGATCGGCACCCATCGAGTACCGACGGTCGGCCTCGTCGCCGACGCCCGCGCGTCGGTCGAGGAGCTGGCCGATCGGGTCGGGGCCGACCCCGAGCGGACCGACCGGGTGAGGGCGCGGATCGCGGACGCCCCCGACCCGTGGGCCGACGGCTTCACCGACACGGAGGACGAGATCGACCCGCGAGAGCTCACGCTCGCGCTCTCGGAGGCAGTGCCGGGGGACTCGATCGTCGCCGTGGACTCGGGGAACAACACCGGCTTTCCCGCGGTCTTCCACGAGGTCGGCGACGGAGGGCGAATCCTCGTCAACGGTAACTTCGGGACGATGGGCTACGCGCTGCCGGCGGCGCTGGGCGCGGCGGTCGCCGATCCCGACCGGACGGTCGTCTGTTACACCGGCGACGGCGCGTTCATGCAGGTGATCCAGGAGCTGGAGACGGGCGCGAGGCTCGGCCTGCCATTGATAGTCGCCGTGCTCAACGACCGGAGCTACGGGATCATCCGCCACCGCCAGCGTCTCGAGTACGACCGCGAGACGGCGAGCAGCTACGAGAGCCCCGAGTTCGTCGCGATCGCCGAGGGCTTCGGCTGCCGGGCGGCGCTCGTCCGTTCCCGATCCGATCTCTCGGTCGTCGAGGAGTACCTCGCGTCCGACCCCGAGGTACCGCTCGTCCTCGACGTCCGGACGGACCCCGAGGTCGCACGCCCCGGGTTCCCACCCTACTGAACGGTCGAATCGGCGTCACTCGTCCCCGCCGACCCCGGAGCGGTCCTCCGGGGAGAGCACCGACGACAGCACCGCCTCGGTGTGCTCGCCGAGTC
>SKXI01000092.1 GCA_007128515.1 Halococcaceae archaeon
AAGAGCGGGCTCCCGATCCTGCTCTCGCGGACGAGCGACGAGAAACACATCGCGTTCATCGAGGACACGGCGATCCCGGCCGAGCACCTCCCGGCGTTCGTCGAGGGGTTCGAGGAGATCCTGGCCGAAGAGGGGACGTTCGCGAGCTACTACGCCCACGCCGGGCCCGGCGTGCTCCACATCCGGCCGCTGATCAACACCAAAACCGAGGAGGGGCTCGCCTCGTTCGAGGCGATCGCCGACGGCGTCACCGACCTCGTCGTCGAGTACGGCGGGTCGGTCTCGGGCGAGCACGGCGACGGCCGCGCGCGCACCCAGTGGAACAGAAAGCTCTACGGCGACGAGGTCTTCTCGCTGTTCGAGGAGCTGAAGACGGCGTTCGACCCGGACTGGCTGCTCAACCCCGGCCAGGTCTGTGGCGACGTCGCGATGACCGAGAACCTCCGGTTCGACCCCGACTACGAGTTCGACGCGGGCTTCGATCCCGTCCTGAACTGGGAGAACGAGAACGGCTTCCAGGGGATGGTCGAGCTCTGTCACGGCTGTGGCGGCTGTCGCGGTCCCCAGGCGACCACGGGCGGCGTGATGTGTCCGACGTTCCGGGCGGCCGAGGAGGAGATCACCGCCACGAGGGGGAGAGCGAACATGCTCAGACAGGCGATGAGCGGCGACCTCCCCGACGAACAGTTCAGCGACGAGTTCGTAACCGAAGTACTCGACCTCTGTATCGGCTGTAAGGGCTGCAAGATCGACTGTCCGAGCGGGGTGGACATGGCGAAGCTGAAGGCGGAGGTGACCCACGAGTACCACCGGCGCGAGGGTGCGGACGGGAGGGCGAAGCTGTTCGCGAACTTCGATCGGCTCGCGCCACTCGCGAGCGCGACGGCGCCGGTGTCGAACCTCCTCACGTCGCTTCCGGGGAGTTCGCTGCTCGCGGAGCGGACGATGGGGATCGCCCGGGAGCGCTCGCTCCCCGAGTTCCAGCGGGAGACGCTGGTCGACTGGTTCGAAGGGCGTGGCGGGAGTTCGGTCGGGGAGAGCGAGGCCGAGCGTCGTGCCCTGGTCGTCCCCGACACCTACACGAACCACGTCCATCCGGAGGTCGGGAACGCCGCGGTCCGGGTGCTGGAGAACGCGGGCGTGCACGTCGCGATCCCAGAGGAGGTCACCGACAGCGGCCGGCCCGCGTTCTCGAAGGGCTTTCTCGACCTCGCGAGCGATCGCGCGACCGAGAACGTGACGGCGCTCGCGCCGCGAGTCGAGGAGGGGTGGGACGTCGTCGTCGTCGAGCCGAGCGATGCCGTCATGTTCCAGTCGGACTACCACGACCTGCTCTCGGGTCGGTTCGTCGACCTGGTGGCCGAAAACACCTATAGCGTGATGGAGTACGTGGACACGTTCGGGCTCGACGTACCCGAGGCGGGCGGCGACCGGCTGACGTATCACGGCCACTGCCACCAGAAGGCGACGGCGAAGGACCACCACACGGCGGCCGTGCTCACGAAAGCGGGTTTCGAGGTCGACGTCCTCGACAGCGGTTGCTGCGGGATGGCCGGTTCCTTCGGCTACGAGGCCGAACACTACGCGATGAGCCAGGCGATCGGACGGATCCTCTTCTCGCAGATCGACGAGAGCGGCGGGCGCGTCGTCGCTCCCGGCACCTCCTGTCGGACACAGATCGGCGACGAGTACGGTGAGGAGCCGCCACACCCGATCGAGGTGCTCGCCGAGTCGCTCTGACGGTCGCGCCGCGATCGTTCGCGACCACGTCAACGTTTAGGTGCCGCCGCCTCGCAGATGGGGTATGAGCGAACGCGAGCCGCTCGACGCGCTCTTCTCGCCCGACTCGATCGCGGTCGTGGGCGCGAGCCCCGACTCCTGGTACTCCTCGCAGCTGGTCGAGAACTGTCTCGAGTACGGCTTCACCGGTGAACTCTTCCTCGTCAACCCCGGCCGCGAGGAGGCCTGGGGCCGGCGGTGTTACGACTCGATCGAGGAGCTCCCCGAGACGGTCGATCTCGCGGTGATCTCGATACCCAGGGAGTACGTCGTCGACGTCGCTCGATCCGCTGGCGAGCGCGGCGTACCGGCCGCGCTGGTGCTCTCGGCGGGGTTCGCGGAGGCCGACGAGGAGGGCGAACGGCTCGAGGCGGAACTGGCCGCCGTCGCGGCCGAGACGGGGATCCGGATCTGTGGGCCGAACTGTATCGGGGTGGCGAACGCTGGCGAGGAGGTCGTGCTGACGAGCACCTGCTCGCGGAAACCCGACCCCGGATCGGTCGGCCTGGTGAGCCAGTCGGGCGCGCTCGCGTTCACCACCTTCTTCGAACGCGGGGCCGACGAGTCGCTCTCGTTCTCACACGTCGTCTCGACGGGCAACGAGGCGGATCTCACGCTCCCCGAGTACGTCGCGTACCTCGGGGAGCGGGAGTCGGTCGAGGTGCTCTGTCTCTACGTAGAGGGGGTGGACGACCCCCGTGCGTTCGTGCGAGCGGCGAGCGACGCGGTCGCGGGTGGGACGCCTGTGCTCGCCGTGAAGGTCGGCCGAAGCGAGTCAGCTGCAGCCGCTTCGGTCTCGCACACGGGGTCGATCACCGGGAGCGACGACGCCTGGGAGGGCGCGTTCCGACAGTCGGGCGTCGAACGCGTCGAGGACATCCCCGACCTGCTGGCTCGGGCGAAGGGCCACGCGCGGTACGAGAGTCCCGAGTCGAACCGGGTCTGCATCGCCTCGACCAGCGGCGGGCTGGGGAGCCTCCTCGCGGACATGGCGGCAGAGCGCGGTCTCTCGCTCCCCCCGATCGGCGAGGGGGCCCAGCGAGCGCTCGAGGCGATCGACGGGCTGCTCACGTACGACGGCTTCGGCAACCCGGCGGACATCCGGGGCTACGGCGCGGACGCCCTCCCGGAGATCGCCGACGCGCTCTTCGCCGACGACGCGTTCGACGCCTACGTCTTCGCGATCGGGCTCTCGGCGGTCGACGACCGCGCCGAGCGGATCGCCGACGACCTGCGTACGGTCGTCGAGCGGGGTGAGAAGCCGGTGTTCGTGCTCTGGACGGGTCGGAGGACACCCGAAGAGGGTGGCGGGCGCCCGTTCGAACGCGTCGCGGAGGTCGCTCCCCTCTACGCCGATCCCGGCCGGTGTCTCGACGCATTCGCGTCGCTGGTCGAGGCGAGCGACAGACGGGACGACGCGAGCCACAGGGCGAGCCCCCTCCGTGAGGACGAGCCGGCGGGCGCCGCCGGTCTGGACCTGCCGACCGACCGGCCGCTCGGATGGGGGGAAGCGGCCTCGCTGATGCGATCGGTCGGGATCGAGCCGGTGGAGACGGCCGTCGTTCGGACGGCGGAGCGGGCGGTGGCCGTCGCCTCGGGGATCGACGGACCGGTCGTTCTCAAGGTGGACGACCCGGCGCTCTCCCACCGGAGCGACGCCGGCGCGGTCGCGCTCGGTCTCGATAGCGAGGACGCGATCCGCGACGCCTTCGACCGTATCGTCGAGAACGCGGAGGCGTTCGACCCGTCGATCCGTGATCCGGACGTACTCGTCCAGCCGGAGGTCGACGAGGGTGTCGAGACGATCGTCGGGATCACCCGTGAGGAGGGTTTCGGCCCGGTGCTCACGATCGGTTCCGGCGGGGTCGAGGTCGAGCACGGATCCGACGTGACGGTCGTCGTTCCCCCCGTCACCGCTCACGACGTCGACCGTGCGCTCACCGAGATCGGGCTAGAGGTCGCGCTCGAGGCACCCCGACGCGACCGGAGCTACGACCGGGCGGCGTTCGTCGACCTCTCGACCCGTCTCGGGGCGCTCGCGACCCGTCACCCGGAGCTCTCCGAGTTCGAGTGTAACCCCGTGATCGTCCACGAGTCGGGCTGTTCCGTCGTGGATCTGCTCTGTCGAGTCGGTAGTACGGACAGTAGTAGTTAAAAAAAGTGAGTCGGAGATTCGATCGAGACCGGGATAGCAGGCGTTTTTTCCGAATGGGAAACGACCTCGTTCAACGACTTCCGTTCGTCGTTCCGATCGGTTCGGCCGGGGCCTCGACCGGGTCGCCTACCCGCTGAACATCTCGCCGAGCTGGTCACGCCAGCTCTCGATCTCCTCGACCGAGTCCTGGACCTCCTCGACCTCGACGCGGACGGCGGCGATCCGTTCCGGGAGGTCGGCGTCGAGCTCCTCGAGTTCGGCCTCGATCTCGGCGACGTCGCTCCTGACGCCGACGAGCTTCCCTCGAACCTCGTCGACGGGGGCCTCGAGGTCACGAACCGTCTCCTCGACGGACTCGATCTCCCCCTCGAGTTCGGCGAGTTCGTCGATCTTCGCTTCGAGTTCCGCGAGTTCGTCGACCCTCGCTTCGAGGTCGGCGAGTGACGTCTCGATCTCCTCGGTTCGCTCGCGGGACTCCTCGAGGAGCTGCTCGCCGGTCCCGTTTTCGTCGATGAACGCCGAGAAGGCGTCGCTGTAGGCCTCGAGCTCGCTCACACGTGACTGGAGGTGTCCGAGCTGGGTGTCGGCGCTGGACGAGGCTGCCTCGGACACTTCGACCGCCTGCCGGATGACCGCGAGATCATCGTCGGAGGCCTCTCCCGCCCGGAACTCCGCCGCGAGGCTCGCTATCGTTCCCTGGCTCGAACCGATCGTCGGCTCGTTTCCGTCGGCATCGAGCTCGTCCACGTCGGCATCCCCTGCGGGAGCCGGGTCCACGCTCTCGTCGGGCTCGTCCATCTCGACGGCCGGCTCGGGTGACTCGGCGTCGATCGTCGGCTCCGTCGTTCCACCCTCGACGGCCGAATCGGCGGACTCGCCCTCGACCGCCGCGAGGCGTTCGTCGAGCGAACCGGCCGCCTCCGGCTCGTCGAGACCGGGCACCGACTCGCGCGAGCCGTCGATGAACTCCCTCACGACTGCCGTCGTCTCCTCCGAGACGAGCTCTCCCTCGGGCTCCATCGAGACGCTGCCGGACTCCACTTCGAGCCTGGGGGCGACCATGAACGGCCGTGCCTGCTCGTGATCGTCGATCCGGATCGCGTAGACCGTCGAGACGAACTCGCCCGCCTCGAGCGTGCGTTCGAACGCGACCCGACTGTCCTCGTACGCCGACCAGCAGTCGCTCTCGTACTCCGGGTGGAAGCCGATCTTCTCGACCGGGAAGCTCTCGGGGATCTCGTCGACCAGCCTGATCGTGGCGGGTTCGTTCCGTTCCGAATCGATCGTGAACGTTATCGTGGGGACCGCGAACGCCTCCGGCTCGAACCGCTTTTCCACCCTCACACCCTCCGCTTCGATCTCGATCCGCTCGTACTCGTCTACCTCCTGACTCATACCCGATACTCTCGCTAC
>SKXI01000482.1 GCA_007128515.1 Halococcaceae archaeon
AATTATATTAAAAATTGGCCCACCCTACTGGACGGCGATCGGTCCCGGGTCCGTTCGGGGACCGAGAGCCGTGTGTCGCCGCACCGGTATCCAGCCGGTCCCGACAGAGCCTCCCGACCGTGCGATCTTTACGGGCTCCTCCCGCCGAAACCGGCAACCGTAGGGCCCTCGCCGGATCCTGTCTCCGGGTTCGAGTCGAACGAAGGGGACCGCGCCCTGCGAGCGTAGATCGCATGAACCGACGTCCCGTTCGGTCACGACGGCAGGTACGCGACGACGGTCTTCGGCGCGCGGTCCTACGAGGTGTTCGAGGCCCGCCACGGATCTGAGAGTTCACCGGTCGACGCGGAACCGCTCGATCGCCGACCGGTCGAGTTCGATACCGAGTCCGGGCCCGGGCGGTATCGGCACCGTCCCGTCCTCGGAAGCGTCGATCGACGTCGATCCGAGCTCCTCGCGCAACGGGTTCGAGGACGTGTCGAACTCGAGCCACGGGTCGCCGGGGAGCGTCGCGATCAGCTGGAGGCTCGCCGCCAGCGCGACGGGCGTTCCCCAGACGTGCGGGACGACCTGGACGTCCGCGATCCGTGCGCGTTCGACCACTCGCCGACCGGCCGTGATCCCGCCCACGTCACAGAGGTCCGGCTGGGCCACGTCGAGGCCACCGACCTCGAACAGCCGGTCGAACCCGTAGAGGTCGTGGCACTCACCGCCGGCGATCGGGACGTCGAGCGCCTCCCGTAGGTGCGCGTATCCGTCGACGTTCTCCGGGCGGACCGGCTCCTCGAACCACCGGACGTCGAGCGTCTCGAGGCTCCGACCGACCTCGCGGGCGGTGGCGGTGTCGTAGGCGTAGTTCGCGTCGACCATCAACGGTGTCTCCGGTCCGACCGCCTCGCGGATCCGCTCGACGAGTCCGACGTCCGCCTCGTGGTCGTACCCGAGCAGTCGGAGCCCGATCTTCGCCTTGACCGCCCCCAGGGCCTCGGCGTTCGCCACCGCTTCGTCCGCGATCCGCTCGAACTGCGTCTCGAGGTCGGCCTCGTGTTTGAAGTAGTGGCCGGTCGCGTACGCCCGGACCGCCTCCCGCCGTCGCCCGCCGCGGAGGTCACCGATCGACCGATCCAGCAGCTTCCCGCGCAGGTCCCACAGCGCGATGTCGACCCCGCTGATCGCCGGAAGGGGGATCGTCGACATGTACGCGGCGCGGCTCGCGTCGACCAGCTCGTCGTGGAGGCGTTCGACCGCGAGCGGATCCCTACCGACGAGCTTCGGCGCGAGGAACTCGTCGACCGTCTCGCGGGTCCCCGCGATCGGCCCCCAGCACTCGCCCCACCCGACCGTCCCGTCGCTCGCCTCGATCCGAACGAGCGTCGCCGTGCGGTCGGTCACCCAGGCCTGTGCGTACCCGAACGGCTCCGAGGGCGTCGCCGAGACGCCGATCGCCTCGACGTCGGTGATACTGACGTCCATTTCGCCGGTGTTCGGGCGCCAGCGCTAAAACCCGTCGCGTTTCTCTGGGCCGGCGCGTGCCGCGTCTGCCCGCCGAGGCGAAGAGGCGTATGGAACGCATCGGCGGAGTCCCGTTGACGTCCCCGGGTCTTCCGGTCAGAGTTCGAGCGCGCCCTCGAAGACGTCGTACGGTTGGTTACCGGCGACGGTGGTGCGGTACTCCCCGTCACGGAACAGGACGAACGAGGGGGTCTGCGTCAGGTCGCTCGCGTCGGCGGCGGCCTCGTCGCGTTCGAGACGCTCCTCGACGGCGTCGTCGTTCCCGTCCATGGCCTCCAGGACGGCCTCCGGCTCGGCGTCCGCCACGTCGTCTTCGAGGATTTCGAGGGTCCGGTCACGGATCGAGTCATCGTCCAGAGCGTCGATCCCCTCGTAGTAGCGGTCCTTCAGCGTCCAGAAGCCGTCCGAACCCTGTCTGTAGACCGAGAACAGCGCCCGCGTCGCCGGATGGCTCCACGGTTCGGTGCCCGGGGTCGCACGGTAGAGGTAGGTCACGGCGCCGGGATCGATCGCCTCCTCGCGGAGCGTCGGAAGCGTTCTCCGTGCGAACCCGGCGCACACGGGACACGACGGGTCCTCGAAGGCGACGACCGTGGCGTCTGCCTCCCCGATCGCGGGCCCGAGTCGGGGCCCCTCGACGTCGCTTGCCGCGGGGTGATCCGACCGCGTCGTCGGTAACTCCGTCCCCTCGCTTCCGTCGTTTCGATCGACTCCGTTCCCGAGACACCCGGCCGAGACGGTGCCGAGGGCGACACCGATCGTCGTCAACACTGCCCGACGTGAACGACGGGCGGTCGGTCGGGTCATCCGAGCTAACTCGGTTCGATACCTCCGGCGATCGATGCGAGCGCTACGGACGCCGCCGTCATTCGAGGGATCACCTCTTCACACTCGGCGCTGGAGGCTACCACCGGGAGGGGATGGGAAGCACCTAAGAGCTGGCCCACGTTCCCCGGACCTATGGCCGAGTACGAACACGACCCGGTGTCGGTCGCGGACAAACGCGCGGTCGTGATCGGTGGGACCAGCGGAATCGGGCGGGGGATCGCCAGGGCGTTCGCCGCGGAGGGCGCTCGCGTCGTCCCCACGAGCAGGACCGAAGCGCGCGTCGACGAGACGGCGAGCGAGCTCGAAGCCCTCGGCGCGGAGGCGCTCCGGGCCACCTGTGACGTCACCGACCGCGAGTCGCTCGTCGCGCTCCGCGATCGGGTGGTGGACGCGTTCGGGGGCGTCGACGTCCTCGTCAACTCGCCGAGCGCCATCGCGCGGAAGTCGCTGCTCGAGGTGACCGACGAGGAGTGGGGCCACGTGTTCGACGTCCAGCTCGACGGACCGAGGCGGGCGACGCAGGTCTTCGCCGAGGAACTCTCGCGCGACGGCGGCGGGAGCATCGTCAACGTCTCCTCGGCCTCGGCGGTGACGGCGATCGACGAGCTGGCGGCGTACTCCGCGGCGAAGGCGGGGATCGACGCCCTCACGCGCGTCAGCGCCCGGGAGCTCGCACCCGAGGTGAGGGTCAACGCGATCCGCCCGGGCTTCATCGTCACCGAACAGACGAAGGAGGCCTACGCGCCGGGTACCGATCGGTACGAGGCGGTCACCGCCCGGACGTACGAGCAGCGGATCGGCGACCCCGGGGACGTCGCCGGCGCGGCGGTCTACCTCGCCTCGGACGCCGCGGGCTACGTGCGAGGGGAGATCCTGACCGTCGACTGCGGGTTCGTCCAGTCCGCGCTGTGAGGCGCTCGCGTCGCTGCTCTGTCACAGCACGCGAGTGCACGCGCGGCCGTCGGTCGGCACCGGAGATAGATATATGTGGTGGGGGTGACATCGGTGTTGGTATGCGGTACTACCAGCCCGCCGGCCCCGCGCCGCGTCTCGTCGCCGCGAACGGGCAGGGGGCGTACGACCTCACGGGCACGACCGCCGGGGTGGAGACGTTCTTCGATCTCGCACGGGCGGCACGTGTCGCACGGGAACCGATCGACGACCTCGCAGAGCGCCACCTCGGAGACGCCGCGACCGTCGACGATCCGGCGGCGGAGGGCCTCTCACGACCGATCGTCCCGGAGGAGGTGTGGGCGGCGGGTGTGACCTACGAGATCAGCGAGGCCGCACGCGAGGCCGAGAGCGGGATGCCCGAGATCTACCTCGACGTCTACGAGTCCGAGCGGCCGGAGGTCTTCTTCAAGGCGACGCCGTCGCGGATCGTCGGCCCCGGCGAGGCCGTCGGCGTCCGCTCGGACTCGGAGTGGAACGTCCCCGAACCCGAGTTGGGTATCGTGCTCTTCGGCGGCGAGATCGTGGGCTACACGATCGGCAACGACGTGAGCAGCCGGTCGATCGAGGGGAGGAACCCGCTCTATCTCCCGCAGGCGAAGGTCTACGACCGCTGCTGTTCGCTCGGCCCGGCGGTCGTTTCCCACACCGCGATCGACGACCCGCACGACCTGGAGATGTCGATGGCGATCACCCGCGACGGCGAGGTCGAGTACGAGGAGTCGACGAACACCGGGGAGATGGTCAGGACCTGCGAGGAGCTCGTCGCCTGTTACACGAACCACCAGGCGGTGCCCGAGACGGCGGTCCTGCTGACGGGCACGTCACTGGTGCCGCCGGAGTCCTTTTCGCTCACGGACGGGGATCACGTCGAGATCGAGATCGAGGGGATCGGCACCCTCGAAAACGGCGTCGTCGCCGTCTGACTCCGCCTGCAGGAGTACGTCGATCGACGTCGATGTCCCAATCGTCCAGATTCAGTAGTTGTGGTAGACGGTCTTCGTGATCGAGAAGAAGTCGTAGCCCGCGTCGCCCTGTTCGCGGTAGGTCTCCGAGGACGAGTCCTTGAACCCGCCGAAGGGCACGTGGAGGTCGAGGCCGGTCGACTTCTCGTTGACCTTCACGACGCCCGCCTCGATCTCGTCGACGAACCGGCCGATCTCCGCGTTGCTGTCGCTGATCACGCTCGCCGAGAGCCCGTACTGGACGCCGTTGGCGACCGCCATCGCCTCGTCGAAGTCCGAGCACTTTATCACCGCGACGACCGGCCCGAACACCTCCTCCTGACCGAGCGTGCTCTCGGGGTCGACGTCGGTGACGACCGTCGGCTCGACGAAGAAGCCGTCCGAAAAGCGATCGCCCTCGGGCCTGGCCCCGCCGGTCTCGATCGTGCCGCCCTCCTCCTCGCCGATCCCGACGTACTCGAGCGTCGACTCGAGTTCGCTCTCGTTGACCTGCGGGCCCATCCCGTAGCCGTCGAGACCGGGGCCGATCTCGATCGCCTCGGCCTCCTCGACCAGCGCGGAGACGAACTCGTCGTGGACGGACTCGTGGACGATCGCCCGCGAGGTCGCCGTACACGCCTGGCCGGTGACGCCGAAGCCGCCGGCCGCGACGATCCCGGCGGCCTCGACCGGGTCGGCCGACGCACAGACCACTGCGGGGTTCTTCCCGCCCATCTCCGTCTGGACGCGCTTTTCCTCGTCGGTCGCGTCCCCGTAGACCCGCTTTCCGACGTCGGTGCTCCCGGTGAAGGAGACGGCGTCGACCGCGTCGTGGGTGGTCAGCGGCTCGCCCAGATCGCTCCCGGAGCCGGTGACGAGGTTCACGACGCCGTCGGGGAGGTCCGCGGCGTCGACACACTCGGCCAGTTTCGTCGCGATCTCGGGGGTGAGCGTCGCGGGTTTCCAGACGACCGCGTTGCCGGCGGCCAGCGCCGGCGCGATCTTCCAGGCGGGGATCGCGATCGGGTAGTTCCACGGCGTGATGACGGAGGCGACGCCCATCGGCTCCTCCTTCGTGTACAGCCGCTTGTTCCGGCCGCTCG
>SKXI01000330.1 GCA_007128515.1 Halococcaceae archaeon
CGTTTCCGAGACCGTCGACATCCACCAGGTGCCCGACCGGCTCGAGACGATGACCGACTTCGGGACCCTCGGTATCCCGGCCTGTGACGACTTCTCGTCGTGGGTGCCGATCCGACCGTTCCCTCCTCCCCCTTCACCGACGGAGACGGCTCCCGACCGATCCGAACCGGATCCGTGAGCTGCGCTCGACGGGACGGGAGGTGGTCGAGACGAAGCCGCTTTAGCCCGCGGTCGGCTACCGCTTCCAATGAGCGAGCCGAGTCCCGAGGTCTACGAGCAGGGACGCGGGATGGACGCGCACAACGCGGTGATGCGCGGCATTCGCGCAAAGAAAGACCGCACCTACGATCCCCACGAGCCGACGCGGGTCTGGGTCGACGAGGACAACACGCCCGACGGCGTGCGCGAGAGCCTCACGATCATCCTCAACACCGGCGGCTGTCGGTGGGCGCGCGCCGGCGGCTGTACGATGTGCGGCTACGTCGCGGAGTCCGTCGAGGGTGGGAGCGTGAGTCACGAGGCGCTGATGGACCAGATCGGCATCTGCCTCGATCACGAGGCGAAACACGCAGCGGGTCCCTGCGACCTCGTGAAGATCTACACCTCCGGGAGCTTCCTCGACGAACGGGAGGTGCCCGCCGAGACGCGGGCGGCGATCGCCGAGACCTTTTCGGGGCGGGAGCGGATCGTCGTCGAGAGCCTCCCGGACTTCGTCGAGCGCGAGCGACTCGCCGACTTCAGGGACCGGGGACTGGCGACGGACGTCGCGATCGGGCTCGAGACCGCGACCGACCGGGTCAGACGCGACTGCGTGAACAAGTACTTCGCGTTCGCCGACTTCGAGGCGGCCTGTGCCGAGGCGGCCGCCATCGGCGCGGGCGTGAAGGCCTATCTGCTGTTGAAGCCGCCGTTTCTCACCGAACCCGAGGCGGTCTCCGATATGATCTCCTCGGTCGAGCGGTGTGCGGCGGTCGAGGCCTGTCACACCGTCTCGATGAACCCCTGTAACGTCCAGCGCTACACGATGGTCGACGAGCTCTTCTTCCACGGCGGCTACCGGCCGCCCTGGCTCTGGTCGGTCGCACACGTCCTCCGTGAGACCGCGGAGGTCGACGCGCTGGTGATCTCGGACCCGGTCGGCCACGGCTCCGACCGCGGCCCCCACAACTGCGGGGAGTGCGACGACCTGGTCCAGCGGGCGATCAAGGACTTCGACCTGCGACAGGACCCGAGCGTCTTCGAGCAGGTCTCCTGTGCGTGTGAGGCGACCTGGGAGACGGTGATGACCCGCGAGACGGCCTACAACGCGCCGCTCGCCCGGTAGGATTCACATCGGGAATCCGAGCGGATTAAGCGGCACATACCCGGTGTACGACGGTCATTAACGAAGTACCCCCTGACTGTAGAGTGAAACGCCCATACCAGGCAGACAATGCCAGACGAGTCATCGAACGCAACAGACGAACCCGTCGTCCGATCGAACGGGTGGTTTCTCATCCGGAACACCGAGGACCACACCCAGTGGCTCGCGACCGACTCGCCCGTCGAGGTCCGCAGGTAGCTCGACCGGCGTCGTTCGCGCCCACGGACGGCGCCGTATCGCTCGCTCACGCGGCGTGAGCCGTACTCAGCTCTCCGCGAAACCCCGGAGGACGCCCGCACCGTCGGTGCGTCCGAGCTCCGGGAGCGTCGCCCGTTCGGGGTGTGGCATGAGCACCGCGACCCTCGCCGACTCGCCGACGACGCCCGCGACGTTCCCCGCCGAGCCGTTCGGGTTCGCCCTTTCGGTCGGTTCCCCGCCGCTATCGCAGTAGCGAAAGAGGATTCGTCCCTCGCGCTCGAGCGCCGCGAGCTCCTCCTCGGTCGCCTCGAACCGTCCCTCGCCGTGGGCGATCGGGAGCTCGATCACCTCGCCCTCCTCGTAGGCGCGCGTCCACGGCGTCTCCGCGTTCTCGACCCGGAGGGTCACCGGTTCGCACTGGAACCGTGCGCTCTCGTTGACGGTGAAGGTACCCGGCGTGAGCCCGGACTCGCAACCGATCTGGGCCCCGTTACAGACGCCGAGCATCGGAACACCCTCCGAGACCGCCTCGCGCACCTCCTCCATGATCGGGGTCCGGGCGGCCATCGCGCCCGCTCTCAGGTAGTCGCCGTAGGAGAAACCACCGGGGAGCAACACCCCGGACGTGTCCTCGGGGAGTCCCTCCTCGTACCAGACGAGGTCCGCGTCGATCCCGAGGTGCGAGAGCGCCCTGTGTGCGTCCCGGTCGCAGTTCGAGCCGCCGAAGCGGACGATGGCGACCGTCATCCGCTCTCGGCGACCTCGACGTCGTAGTCGTGGATCGTCGGGTTCGCGAGCAACCTGTCCGCCATCTCCCGGGCGCGTCGCTCGGCGTCGTCCGCCGAGTCGGCCTCGAGGTCGATCTCGAAGACGTCGGCCGCGCGCAGGTCCTCCAGGTCGAACTCCAGCCGTTCGAGCGCCCGTCTGGTGGTCTCTGCCTCCGGGTCGAGCACCCCCGACTTCAGCCGGACCGTCACGGTCGCGGTGTACGCCGTCATCGGTCGACAGAGGGGGATGGGCCGTCAAAGCGCTTTTGAAAGCCGGGTTGGCGCTACAGGCCGTGTGCGTCCTCGACCGCGCTGTCGAGATCCGGCGCGTCGAACCACCCCTCGCCGGTGTAGGCGTTCGTCCCGGCGGCGTACATCCCGGCCATCGCGCGGATCACGCCGTCCGGGAGCCCCTCGGGTTCCCGGTCACAGAGCGTTCGCCAGTCGGCGACGTCCTCCCGTTTCGCGCGGGCTTTCGCCTCCTCGATCGCGGCGACCCACGCCTCCTGCTCGCGTTTGTGGTACTGCCTAATCACTTCCTTCGAGATGCCACGTCCCCCGTACGAAAAGCGGTTCTCGTCGAACGTCCCCACCACGTCCGCGACGCGCACCTCGCCGTCGTAGTAGAGACACTCGATCTTCCCGTCCTCGTGGACGAGCCCCGCCCGCTCCGCCCGCTCGGTGACGATCCGGTTGACCGCCCGGGCGAGCCCGGCGAGCTCGTCGATATCGGCACGCCCGGCGATCGCGTCGGCCTCCTCCCGGTCGAGGTACCTGTCCGACTCCTCGTACTTCGTGGAGAACTCGACGACCGGCTCCGCGAGATCGACCGTATCCGGCGGCCACTCCTCGAACGAGAGGCCGTGGTCGGTCGGTTCGCTCCGGCGTCTGAGGCTCGACCCGACCGGAACGCGGTTGCGAAAGACGACCTCCAGCGGGACCAGGACGTTCCCGCCCGCCTCGGCGTGGTACGCCTCGTAGTCGTACTCGCGGCCCTCGTGCGGGAGGTCGGGTACCTGCGTGAGGTCGATCGCCATCTCCCGTGGCGGCTCGCGCACCCCGGCGAGCGCCCGGGCGCTCCCGCTGACGCCGCGGTAGTGTGTCGGGACGCCCTCGCTTTCGAGCCGCTCGAAGTTGAACGCGCCCATCGTACAGAGGCTCGCGCCCTTGCCCGGGATCGGGTCGGGCATCGGTCCCCAGTCGAAGACGGAGTAGGCGTCGGTGAAGACGAACGCGCCCCGTCCCAGTTCCGCCGACGTCGGCTCCCGGTCGACCCGGAACTCCTTGACGCTCGTCACGAGCCCGCCTCCGCGATTCGACCCGTCCGTCCGACCGATCCGAGCCCCCGCTGCCTGCGGTTCATGTCCGTCCCTCCCTACCGTCGGGACAAGAAGGTTTCCGACCGGGGGCGAGGCAACTGTTATGACACGTCGCTCCGTGGGGCGACCATGGCAGAAGCCTACGTACACGTGATCGTCGACCCGGGGGCGGTGTCGCGAGCCGCCTCGGCCATCTCCGAACTGGATTCGGCCGCCTCCGTCCACGTCGTGACCGGCGAGTACGACGTCATCGCGCGGCTCGAACTGGAGGACGTGAGCGAGCTCCCGTCGGTCGTCGCCGAGGAGATCCACCCGATCACCGGCGTGATCGACACGGTGACGAGCCTCGCGTTCGAGCGCTAGAGGCACCCGACACGAGACACGAGGCTTTTTCGCCGCACGTGACCGGGTTCGGGTATGGACGAGCGACTCGACCGGCTCGCTGTGGCGATCCGCGATGGGGAGGGGACGGTCGCGCTCACCGGCGCGGGGGTGAGCACCGCATCCGGCATCCCGGATTTCCGTGGCGAGGACGGCATCTGGGGCCGCGAGTTCGATCCGGCCTCCTTTCACCGACGCCGCTTCGAGCGCGACCCGGACGGGTTCTGGCGGGACCGGCTCCGGCTACACGAACGGCTCGTTCCCGAGGACGTCGCGCCGAACGCCGCTCACGAAGCGCTCGCCGCACTCGAATCGAGCGGTCACCTCGACGCCGTGATCACGCAGAACACGGACGGCTTGCACACGGCGGCCGGCTCCGGTACGGTAATCGAACTCCACGGGAACGCCGCGCGGGTCGTCTGTGAGTCCTGCGGTGAGCGCTCGCCCGCCGAAGAGGCCTTCGACCGGGTGCGAGCCGGTGAGACCCCGCCCACCTGTCGCTGTGGCGGCGTCCTCAAACCCGACGTGGTGCTCTTCGGCGAGTCCCTG
The DNA here is from genome assembly GCA_007128515.1 of Halococcaceae archaeon. Classification (GTDB taxonomy): domain Archaea; phylum Halobacteriota; class Halobacteria; order Halobacteriales; family Halalkalicoccaceae; genus Natronorarus. Next base: position 4,578 of record SKXI01000330.1, read on the forward strand.
TCGCGGGAGGCGATCGAGCGAGCGCGGGAGTACGCGGTCGACTGTGACGTCTTCCTCGCGGTCGGCTCCTCGCTCACCGTCGAACCCGCGGCGTCGCTGCCCCGGATCGCCACACGGAACGGCGCCTTCCTCGCCCTCGTCAACCTCGAACCGACACCCGCGAGCGAGAGCGCGGACCTCGACCTCCGGGCGAACGTCACCGAGGCGCTCCCGGCGCTCTGTACGCGACTCCGGTGACCGGTACCGACCGGTTTTTACCCGACCGACGGGAAGGACGCGCAATGGCCCGATCGGTCGTTCCCGTGGGCGTCCCGCGCGAGCGCTTTCGCTTCTCGCTGACCCCCGAGTGCGAGCAGTCCTTCGAGAACGCGCTCGCGAAGGCACGGTCGGGCGAGCGCCTCGACGTCGAGGACGGTCTCGCGCTGCTCACCACGGGAACCGGCTTCGACGGGATCGATCTGGACCGGAAGGAGGCGGTGCTCGAGGCAGCGGACACCCGCCGTGCGGAGACCGTCGGCGACGAGGTCACGTTCGTCGCGAACCTGAACAACAACGTCACGACCGCCTGCGACACGGGCTGTCTCTTCTGCAACTTCAAGGACACGGCTCGCTACTTCGAAACCGACTCCGAGGTGGCTCACGACGGCTTCACGAAGACCCCGGCGGAGTCTCGTGGGATCGTCGAGGACGCGCTCGATCTGGGGATCTACGAGGTCTGTTCGGTCTCCGGACTCCACCCCGCGCTCTCGCTCGA
>SKXI01000379.1 GCA_007128515.1 Halococcaceae archaeon
CTCGAACGGGAATCGAGCGACGTCGATGATCTATGCGCCTGAGAGATCCGGTTGGCTACGATGATCCCTATGACTGCTGACCCCGTGTACCGCTGGGACCGAGGGGAGTGCCGGTCCGACCGGTACGGACGACAGCAGTCCGTACGGGAGCCACCGGGCGACAAAACGCCTATACCGCACCCACGTCCATCCTCGCGTATGCTCCCCGCACGACACCTCGCCGGCTTCGTCGCGTTCGTCCTCGCGGCAGCCCTGCTCGCGACGGTGCTCGACGTCGTCGTCCGGCCCGGCCTCGGCCTGCCGGCGCTCTACGGAACCGCGATCACCGCGGGCGTCGGCGCGCCAGTCGTCGGCGCGGTCTGGGTGCTCTTCGGCGACGTGGACACCGCCACGTACTTCGAACGCGGTCGGGAGACGGTCGTCGCCGACTTCGCGCGCGCCGGTCTCGTCGGCCTCCTCACCTCGGCGCTCGTGGTGACGGGCCTGATCGCCCTCGGGCTGGCGGACGCGGCGGTGGAACCGGGCGAGGCGTTCGCCGCGTCCGGCCCGCGGGTGTTCTCGACCGGGACGGGTCTCGGCGCGGGTATCTACGCCTTCTATCGGCGGACGGACTGACTCGCTTTTTATAGTCAGCCGTGTGAAAACAGCTATAGGCTATCGTGTCCGACTCCCGGTATGTCGGACGACGATGCGATCCGCTTTCTCGCGTCCTCTCCGAACCGCGTCAGGCTGCTTTCCGCGCTCGCCAGCGAACCGGGCCCGCCCGCGGCGCTCGCCGATCGGTGTTCGATCGCACGCTCGTCGCTCCACCGCAACCTCGCCGCGCTCTGCGATCGCGGCTGGGCACGCAACTGCGACGGCCGGTACCGCTCGACCGCCGCGGGGGAGATGGTTCTGGAGGGCTATCACGACCTGGCGGAGACGGTCTCGCAGGCGGCGGCCGCCGCTCCCTTTCTCGACGCGCTCGACGCCGGTGGGCTCTCGCTCACCACGGAAGAGCTCTCGACGGCGACGGTGACACGCGCGACCGACGGCGACCCGTACGCCCCGATCCACCGGTACGTCGAGCGAGTGAGCGCGATCGGACCGACCGAGTTCCGCGGGTTCACACCGGTCGTCAACCCGGTGTTCAACGAGGCGCACGCGGCGCTCCTCGAGGAGGGGGTCGAGTCGGAGCTGATCCTCGGCGCCGACGCACTCTCGGCCTCGCGGACGGCGTACGCCGAGCGGTTCGCCGAGGCGATGACGACTGACGTCCTCTCGATCCGGGTCCTCGAGGAGTCGCCCCCGCTGGGGTTCTCGGTCTTCGACGGATACGCCTTCGTCGGCGCCTACGACGACGACCGGCTGGTCGCGTGTGTCGAGGGCGGCTCCCCGGCGTTCGTCGACCGGACGAGCGCGCTCTACCAGGAGTACCGCGCCCGGGCTCGACCGATCGACGCCGAAGGGTCGCTCCCGTCGTGATCCCCTGTCTCACGGCGTGAGAGCCGTCCCGGGGCGTAGCTATACGTGGGCACGGTCCGTACGGAGGGATGGGTCGGCACGCACACCTCCCCACGGGGTCGTTCGGGGACGTGGACCGCACCACCACCATATCCACTCCCTGCCGACCCGTTTTCGGGCGTGAGGGGGACGGAAAGAGCTATCGGCGTCGCGGGGTTTCCCCCGACATGAGCGACCTGGCGACCGAGATCGAGTTCGACGACGACGGGCTCGTCCCCGTCGTCGCCCAGGACGCCGACTCCGGCGACGTGTTGATGCTCGCCTACGCCGACCGCGAGGCCCTGACCGCGACACGCGAGAGCGGGCTCGCGCACTACCACTCCCGGAGCCGCGACGCCCTCTGGAAGAAGGGCGGATCGAGCGGTCACACCCAGGCGGTGCGGGAGATCCGCGTCGACTGCGACGCGGACTCGCTGCTCTACCTCGTCTCCCAGGAGGGCGGAGCGTGTCACACGGGCTTCGACACCTGTTTCCACCGGACGATCGACGGCGAGGTCGTCGGCGAACGGGTGTTCGACCCCGAGACCGTCTACGAATGAGCGAGGGCCCCCTGGAACGACTCCGAGAGGCACGCGCCGACCTGGAGGCGGCGGAGGCGTCGATCGAGGCGATCGGCGAGGATCGCCTCGCCTCCCTCGAAACGACCAGGGAGCGACTCGCCCGCCTGTTCAGCCGACGCGAGGGGGAGGCGGTCGGAACCGGTCGCGAGGCGTTCGCCGCGTTCGCATCGTTCAAACTCGAACTCACGTCGCTCGTCGAGGACCTCGACGAGGACCTCCCCGAACGCGAGGCGGTAGAGCGCGCGGCGGGGGTCTTCGAGAAGAGCCGGCTCTCGGAGGGTGATTTCGCGCGCGCCCGCGAGGAACTCGAGCCCGTCGACGAGACGCTCTCGGTGCTCGACGAGCGCGAGGCGGCACGACGAGCCTACCGCGATGCCAGACGGGCCGCGGCCGCCCGGGTCGAGGCGCTCGACGAACGGATCGAGCGCCTCGAACGGCTCTCGACGCTCGATCCGGGCGATCTCGACGCGTCGGTCGACGCGGTGAGGGACCCGATCGAGGCGTACGACGCCGAGGTCTCGTCGGCGTTCTCCCGGTTCCTATCAGAGGCGAGCGCCCGCGATGTCGTCTCCTTTCTCCGGACGACGGAGCGGTATCCGCTCGTCCCGTTCGAGCCGCTGCCGCCCGATCTCGTCGCGTACGTCGAGGGGAGCGAAGCGGGTCGGAAGCCGCTCCCCACCCTCCTGAACTACGCCGAATACTCCCGGACGAAGCTCTCACACTACGTCGCCGACCCGGACGCGCTCAAGCGGCGCGTCGCGACCAACCGGACGGCGATCGAACGCCTCGATTCGACCCCACTGGAGATCGGCTGGCCGCCGCCGAGGTCGGCGGAGCTCCGGTGGCGGATCCGCGAACTCCGGTCGGTGGTCGCCCGATTCGGGGGCGAGGAGCTGATCGTCCGCCTCCGCGAGATCGCATCGCTCGCGCGCGAGGAGCGGTACGAGCGCTACCGGACTGCGGCGCTGGCCCGATCGGGGATCACCGACGAGGAGCGGGCGCTGGTCCGGTCGGAAGCCGTCGAAGGGGAGCTAGCGGCGGCACGCGAACGACGGACGAGGCTCCGCGAGGAACTCGGGTACTCGGACTGATCGGTGTGAGTCGTTCGTCCATCGACCGCACGCCGTCGTGCGGTCGAACCGATAGACAGCCGACACCATCACGGTCAGACCTCGGCGCGGGCGTTCTCGGCCACGCCGACCAGCCGGTCGGCGAGCTCCGCTGCGCGCTCGCGCTCGCGGCCCTCGGCGTAGACCCGGACGATCGGTTCGGTCCCGCTCGGCCGGGCGAGCACCCACGCGTCGCCGTAGTCCAGGCGGATCCCGTCGATGGTCGTCCGTTCGGCGTCCTCGCCGGCGGTCGCACGTTCGATCGCCGAGAGCATCGCCTCGCGCTCTCGGTCGGAGCCGTAGGTGAGCTTGCGCCTCACGTTCCGGTAGCCGTCGAACGGCGCGAGGACGTCGGTCGCCGGCCGGTCGGCGAGCAGTTCGAGGAAGCGCCCGGCGATGTACGCGCCGTCGCGCGCGAGCGCGTACGGCGGGAAGTAGATCCCGCCGTTGCCCTCGCCGGCGACCGGCACGGAGCGCCCCGCCGCCTCGAGCTCCCTGATCCGGGTGGTGATGTACGTCGAGCCGATCGGCGTGAGTTCGAGGTCGACGTCGCGCTCGGCACAGACGTCGACGAGGCGCTGGGAGACGTTCACGGCCGCGACGCTCGCGTCGCCGCGTTCGAGTTCCGCACTGGCGAGCGCCGCGAGCGCCGCGTCGCCCTCGACGTAGGTGCCCGTCTCGTCGACGAAGATCGAGCGGTCGCCGTCGCCGTCGTGGGCGATCCCCACGTCCGCGTCGCTCGCGCGGACGAGCGTTGCGAGGTCCGAGAGGTTCGCCTCGATCGGCTCCGGGTCCCGCCCGGGGAAGGCCCCGTCCACGTTCGCGTTCACCGTCACGACCCGGCAGCCGAGCTCTCGCAACAGTTCGGGGCTGGTTCTGGAGGCGGCACCGTGGCCCGGATCGAGCGCGACCGTCAACTCCGCCTCCTCGATCCGCTCCCGGTCGATCGCCTCGAGCACGCCCTCGACGTACCGTCGGCTCACGCCCTCGACGAACCGCTCACAGCCCGTTTCGCTCCACTGCCTGGGGGGTGTGGGGTCTCCGAGGTAGCGCGACTCGATCCGTTCGAGCTGCCCGACGTTCGCCTCGGTGCCGTCGTCGGTGATGAGTTTGACGCCGTTGTACTCGGGCGGGTTGTGCGAGGCGGTGATCACCACGACCGGCACGCCCTCCTCCCTGGCGTAGGCCTGTGCGCCCGGCGTCGGGAGGACGCCGAGGCGGTCGACGTCGACCCCGGCGGACGCGAGGCCGGCGGAGGCGGCGTTCGCGAACATCGGTCCCGTGAGGCGGGTGTCGCGGGCGACGGCGACCCGCTCCCCGTTCCAGACGGCCCCCGTTACCCGTGCCATATCGAGCACGAACGCCGGCGTGAGCTGTTCGCCGGCAACCCCCCGTGTCCCACTCGATCCGAAGAGCTCCATCGGGTGTGGGTGTGCACCGTGCGCTCAAAGGGGTTGCGAAGGTCCGCAACGCTTTCGCGTCGGCCCGCCGACCGATCCTCATGAGCACGCTCGCGGAGAAACGCGTCTACGCCGACCGGATGGGGGAGACGACCGTCGCCGTCGCCTGCGGGCTGGGTCTCCTCACGGTCTCGGTCGCCGAGGACCGCATCGGGGAGTTCGGCCTCGCTCACCGCTGTACCGCCATGGACCTCGCCGCCGACGCCGGACACCTCGCCGTCGCCACCGACGAGGACGTCCTGATGGGCCCGGATCACGATCCACTCGGGTTCGGGTCGGCAACCGCGGTCGGGATCACCGACGAACGGGTAACCGCCGCCGATCCCGACGGCCGGGTCGCCCGAACCGACGAGGCCGGCGGATGGGAGGAGATGGGTTCCGTCGAGCCCGAGATCCGGGCGATCGACGGCGACCTCGTCGCGACCGGGGGAGGCGTCTACCGACTCGACGAGGAACTCAGCCACGTCGGGCTCTCGGACGTGCGTGACGTCTCGGCCAGGGGGGTGCCGCTCGCGGCCACCGGCGACGGACTCTACGTCCTCGGGAACGGCTGGATGGAGGTTCTGGATGGGGGGTTCGTCGCCGTCGACGTGGACCGACGGGGGGAGCCGACCGACCGCGCGTCTGCCGCGACCGAGGACGCCGTCTTCGTTCGCCAGGACGGCGAGTGGCTCGATACGGGGATC
>SKXI01000348.1 GCA_007128515.1 Halococcaceae archaeon
ACCGTACAGCCCGTCACCCGCACGCCGGCGTCGAGCACCTGCCCGTGAGCGTCGGCACCCGGGAACGCCGGAAGGAGTGAGGGATGGACGTTGAGGGTCGTCGGTACCTCCGAGAGGAACTCCCCGGTGAGGACCCGCATGTAGCCGTCGAGACAGACGAGGTCGAACTCGTAGCCCGACAGCGCCTCGAGCACCCGTCGTTCGTGCTCGCGTCGTGACTCGCCCTCGTCCCGAACCACCGTCTCGGTCTGGATGCCCCGCTCGGCCGCGTCCTCTACGACCGGCGCGCCCTCCCGGTTCGTGAGAACGACCGCGAACTCGACGTCGAGCGTCGCCGCGAGGTTCAGCAGGTTCCGGCCCCGGTTGCTCGCCAGCCCGGCGATCCGTGTCATGCTGGAGTCCGCGCGCGCCGCGTCGAAAATCGTTGCGGTCTCGCTCCCCCGATCTATCCACGCCCGTGCATCGAACCGGCCGCCTCCCGCCCGGACGTACCCAGTTGTATACACGGACGCGCCCTGACACCGACACCGCTTTGAATCGACTCGCTGTAGCCCAGTCCATGACCGACGCCCGCCGCGCGCTCGACGCGGTCTCGCCGCTCGACGGCCGGTACGCGACGAAGACGGAACCGCTCGTCCCGTACGCGAGCGAGGCCGCGCTGCTCCGCGCGCGCACCCGGGTGGAAGTCGAGTATCTGCTCGCACTCGCCGACCTCTCGGAGACCCCGTTCTCGATCCCCGAATCCGATCGCGAGCGGTTCAGGGCGATCTACGAGGGCTTCGACGAGGCTGACGCCGACCTGGTGAAACGGATCGAGGTCGAGGGAACCGAGGCGTACGACGCGACCAACCACGACGTGAAGGCCGTCGAGTACTTCCTGCGCGAGCGGCTAGACGGAGACCTGCACCCCTGGATCCACTTCGGGCTGACCAGCGAGGACGTGAACAACCTCGCCCACCGGCTGCTCGTCCGGGAGGCAGTGGACGACGTCCTCCTCCCGTCGCTTTCGAACGTTCGATCCGCCCTCCGTACGCTCGCGGCAGACAACCGCGACGTGGCGATGCTCGCACACACGCACGGCCAGCCCGCCACACCCACGACGTTCGGCAAGGAGATGGCGGTCTACGCCTCGCGACTGGACCAAGCGATCCGGGGGATCGAATCGGCTCTCGAGGGACTCTCCGGAAAGCTCGCGGGGGCCTCGGGCACCTACGCGGCACACGTCGCCGCCTACCCGGACGTCGACTGGCGGGCGTTCTCGGCGGGGTTCGTCACCGACCTCGGGCTGCGTCATACCCCGCTCGCGACGCAGGTCAACCCCTGTGACGACCTCGCAGGGCTCTTCGACGCGCTCCGCCGGGCGAACACCGTCCTCATCGACCTCGACCGGGACGTCTGGGAGTACGTCTCGCGGCGCTACCTCGGCCAGCGCGCCGACGAGGGCGAGACCGGCAGTTCGACGATGCCGCACAAGGTGAACCCGATCGACTTCGAGAACAGCGAGGGGAACCTCTCGAAGGCGAACTCCGACCTCGTCTTCCTCGCGGACTACGTCACCACCTCGCGGCTCCAGCGCGACCTCTCGGACTCGACGGTGAAGCGAACGATCGGCTCCGCGCTCGCCCACTGCCTGATCGGCTACGAGAAGACGGCTATCGGACTCTCGAAAGTCGTCCCGAACGAGGCGGTCATGGCCGAGGACCTGGAGCGAAACCCCGAGGTGCTCGGCGAGGCGATCCAGACGGTCCTGCGGCGGGAGGGCCACGCCGACGCCTACGAACGGGTCAAGGCGCTCACCCGTGGCCGACGTGTCTCGCTCACCGACCTCCGCGAGGCGATCGGGGGGATGGACGTCGATCCCGCGGTCCGCGGCGAACTGCTCTCGCTCACACCCGAGGGCTACTTCGGGCTGGCGAGCGAGCTCGCGGGCGAGGTGACGGAGGAGTAGCTCCCCGGTCGTCTCCCCTGCCGAGGGAGTTTTGCCGATGGCCGTCCCTCCTCCTCCATGAACGTCGTTTCGACCTCGCCGTCGGGGACGGAGATCCTCTGTGCGCTCGGCGTCGACCCGGTCGCCGTCTCACACTCCTGTGACTATCCAGCCAGAGTGCGCGAGCTCCCCGTGATCGATCGGTCACGGGTCGAGGGCGGCTCGAGCGGCGAGCGTCACCGCCGTACGGTCCAGGTGAGCGCGGACGGCCACGTCTACGAGATCGACGTGGAGACGCTCGAAGCGGTCGAGCCCGATCTGATCGTGAGCCAGGAGGTCTGTGGCGTCTGTGCGGTCGACACGACGCTGATCGACGAGGTCCTCTCCGAGACCGAGGTCGACCCGGCGGTCGTCGGGATGCACGCCGACCGTTTCGAGGACCTCTTCTCGTGCGTTCGGAGCGTCGGCGCGGCGGTCGGGCGCGCGGAACGGGCGGAGGAGCTGATCGCGGAGCTCCGCGACCGGGTCGACCGGATCGAGCGCGAGACGAGCGACCTCGACCGCCGTCCGCGCGTGGCGGTCGTGGAGTGGATGGACCCGGTCGTCGTCGCCGGCCGGTGGGTCCCGGACCTCGTTCAGATCGCCGGCGGGGAGTACGGCCTCGCCGCGGCCGGGGAGCGCGCGGCGAAACCCTCGTGGGAGGCGTTCCGCGAGTACGATCCCGAGGTGATCGTCGTCACGCCCTGTGGGTACTCCGTACGGGAGACGGTCGAGAAACGGGGGGAGCTGTTCGCCCGCGAGGGGTGGGACGAGGTGAGTGCGGTGCGGTCCGGGGAGGTCTACGCGATGGACGGCGCGAGCTATCTCACCCGGTGGACGCCCCGGCTGGTCGACGCGCTCGACCGTCTCGCCTGCCTCCTCCACCCCGACCGCTTCGGCGAGCCACCCGGCGACGTCGTCGCACTCCGTGACACTCTTGCTACCGCCTCCCCTATCGGCGACCGGTGACCTGATGGCAACCGAAAACGACCGACTACCGAGCGATGGGACGATGCGGATCGTCGGCATCGCACTCCTCCTCGTCGGGACGGCACTGCTCGTCGGCCTGCTTCCCTCGGTCGGGGTGACGCCGACGATGATCGCCGGGATCGCCGTGCTCGCGCTCGCGGTTGGCACGCTCCTCGTGAGCGTCAGCCGCTCCGAACGGGCGGTCTAGAGCGAGTCGAGCGCCCCGGTCAGGATCGACGCCGCCCGCTCGACGTCCTCGATCCGGACGTACTCGCGCGGGGCGTGAGCGACCGCACCCTCGTCGTCGGCGAGTACGCCGGGGCCGAAGATCACCGTCGGTGCGGCGGCGGCGAAGTACGACGCCTCGGTCGCCGCGCTGAACGCCCTGGGTGTACGAGCGCCGGCCTCGACCAGCGAACGGACTACGAGCGCGTCGCGGTCGGTCTCGAACGCCTCGAGGAACGGCGTCTCCCGCTCGGCGTGGCCGTAGCTCGCGTCGAGACCCCGTTCTCGCAGGTGCTCGTTGAGCGCGTCCGCGAACCCCTCCTGCGTCTCGGGCGGGACGCTCCGGCGGTCGACCGAGAGCCGACACTCCGCGGGGACCTGGTTCGTCGCGGTCCCGCCCTCGATCGTCGTCGGGGTGAGCGTCGGCGCGCCCAGTTCGGGGTGGTCGGTCGGCTCCTCGGGTCGTTCCGTGAACGACTCCAGCGCGTCGATCACCCGCGCCGCGATCCTGATGGCGTTCTCGCCCGCCCCGGGTTCGGCCGCGTGGGCGTTCTTCCCGCTACACGTGATCGTCCCCTGGAACCGACCCTTGGCCGCGGTGCAGACCGCGAGGTCCGTCGGCTCCCCCACGATCACGCAGTCGGCCCGCTCCGGAAGACCCCCCTCCACGAGCGCCGCCGCACCGATCGAGTGGACCTCCTCGTCGGGCGTCACCGCGAGCGTCACGGTTCCCCGTGGATCGCTCTCGAGGAACGCTGCCAGCATCGCGGCGAGCGGCCCCTTCGCGTCACAGGAGCCCCGTCCCCGGATCACGCCCGCCTCCCGCGCGTAGGGGACGTGCGGCGGGACCGTGTCGATGTGTGTGTTCAGTACGACGTGCGGCGAGCCGTCGCCACGGGACGCGAGCACGTTCCCCGCCTCGTCTACGTCGGGGTCGGCCCCCGGGTCGCGGAGCGCCCCACAGAGCAGATCCCGCATCCCGTCGACCGACTCGTGGGAGGGCTCTCTCACCGCGCGTTCGAGGAACGCGATCGGGTCGACGCTCATTCCACCGCCGTCCCCGCACCCGGAACGGGACACTCGACGCGCCCGTCGAACGCCACCGGGCCCCGGAGCGTCGCCTCGCCGCCCTCGTCCACCGTCACGACGAGGTCGCCGCCCGGCGGCGAGACCGTCGCCCGCGTCTCGTCGCTCAGTCCGAGCCGCTGGGCCGCCGCGAGCACCGCGACTGCGCCGGTCCCACAGGCGAGCGTCTCGCCCTCGACCCCGCGCTCGAACGTCCGCTGGTCGAACTCGCTCCCCCTGCCGGCGGCGAGCGTGACGTTCGCGCCCTCGGGAAAGACATCGCCGTGCCTGATCGGCGGCGCCATCGTCTCCAGATCGACCGCGTTCACGTCCTCGACGAAGACGACGGCGTGCGGGACGCCGGTGTTCACCGCCGTCACCTCGTACCCCTCGATCTCCTCCGCGATCAGCGGCTCCTCGCGCGCCAGCGGAACGCTCTCCGGGTCGAACCGTATTCGACCCATCCCGATCTCCGCCTCGTCCTCGCCCACGATCGCTGGCCGAACCCCCGCGGGCGTTTCGATCAGGATCTCGGTACCTGCGTCGAGCCCGAGCCGGTCGGCCGTCCAGGCGGCGACACACCGCGCGCCGTTGCCGCACATCTCCGCCGTCCCGCCGTCGGGCTGGTAGAGCGCCATCTCCACCCGCGGCGGGTCGCCATCGCGGGCGTCGAGGACCAGCACGCCGTCGACGCCCTCGCGCTCGCAGTTCTCGACCGCGAACGTGCTCCACGGTACGGAGAGATCGGCGCTCGCGACGAGAAACGCGTTGCCCGCGCCGTGGTACCGATCCAGGCTCAGAGCCACGACACCTCACGCTCCAGTCTGGTCACGTCCGTCGTCGTCTCGCGCCGTCGGTCGATCGCGCTCTCGGAGCCGTCGATCGCCACGGTCGCGGGTCGCGGCCGGGAGTTGTACTGACTCGCCATCTCGTAGCCGTACGCGCCGGCGTTACCGATCGCCAGCAGGTCGCCGCGCTCCGGCCGAGGAAGCGCTCGACCTTCGCCGAGGACGTCCGCGCTCTCGCAGATCGGCCCCGTCACCGTCGCGGTGACCGTCTCCCTGGCCTCCGCGTCGGGCG
>SKXI01000069.1 GCA_007128515.1 Halococcaceae archaeon
ACGACCGGTCGCCCTCGATCTCGCCGACCTCCGGAGCGACCGCCCGCTCGATCGTTCGTGCAGATCGCTCCGTGGGATAGGAGAACTCGAAGACCGCCTCGTGGACGGGATCGCTCCGCTCGAAACCGCGATCGGTCACTCGACGCCGACTTCTTTGATGTCGCGGCTGCGCTCTTTCAGCAGCACGCGGTGACCGCAGTACGGACAGCGCACGCCCCCGTACTCGTCGAGTTCGACGTCGCGTTTACACCGCGAGCACTTGTAGCTCATTCGTCGTCGGACTCTTCGAGCGCCGCACGGATCGATCGGGTGACGGTGCGGCCCCCGGGCGTCTGTGGTCGGTAGGCGCCGCCGGCGAACGTCTCGCCGGTCTCCTCGTTGCGCCAGATGCCGGTGCCGATCCGCTTCACCGAGTCGCCGTCGACCGTCGCGCTGTTCGTGTCGTGTTCGATGTCGGCGACGCGTTTTCGGGCGACGCGGCCGTAGCGCGCGCCGAAGCGACCCGCGCTGCCGACCCGTCCGGATTTCCTCTCTGCCATAGTACCCGGAGGTACCCACAGGAGCGGTATAAGGCTGTTGAGTCCCGCCCAGCGGGGCGACTCGGTTCGTCGATAGCCTACTCCCGAAACCCGGCCTCTCCGAGGACCTCGTTCACGTCCTCTCTGATCCGTTCGCCGGTCTCCCGGTCCGGGGCGGTCGTCACCACCCGGTTCTCCTGCACGCTGGAGCCGTCGCGGACGAGGAGCCTGAGGTTGCCGTCCGCACCCGCCCGCGTCACCTTCGCCCGCAATCCGGACCGGGAGCCGCTCCCGCCGGCGTCGATCGGCCCCGGGATCACCTTCTTCACGTGGGGGTGTTCGGCGACCGTCTCGATCACCCGCAGCCCGGAGCGCCCGCCGATCAGGGTGGAGTGGCTCCCGCCGATCTTCTCCCCCAGCGGGAGATCCACCACCTCCAGGTCGGGCTCGCCCCGGCTCGCGAGCGCCGCCTTCACGGGCTCCTCGGCGTCGACACGGAAGAAGGGGAAGTGGACCTGCGACCTGATCTCGTCGAGCACCTGCCGATCGCCGGCGGCGTAGACCGCCTCCGGCCGCCGACGCTGGAGTTCGTCCGCCACCCGGCCCGCGAAGTTCCGGAGTTCGACCACCTCCCGCTCGCCCTCCTCCGGGTGCGTCGTCACCGTCGTCGTCCCGAGCGACTCCTCCTCGCGGATCGCGGTGAGTTCGACCCGGTCCCTCGCGATGTCGAGGACGACGCCGTCGGCGTTCGCCGTGTGACAGACCAGACAGTACTCGCCGGGTCGGGTGAGCTCGGAACCACACCGCAGACACTGCACACCACCGGTTTCCGTCCGTCGGGTAAAGCCTCGGTGGTTCGACCGGTCGGCTCCGATCGCCGGGGCGAAGTCGTCGTGCGCCTCGGGTGGAGGGCAGTCGTCTCCTCCGCCGGAACCTCAACGTACAACCGGGCGACGACCCAAGGTCCGGGAGTGCGAACCGACGGATCGCTGCGAGCGCGCATACGCTCGGTCTGGAGACGCGTCTTCTCGCTCTCGTGGCCGGTGATGGCCGAACAGGTCCTCCGCACGCTGATGCGGACGACCGACATCGTCGTCGTCGGCTTCTTCTCGCCCGCCGCTGTCGCCGCGGTCGGTCTGGCCGACATCTACGGCCGGCTCCCGCTCTGGCTCGGCCTCGGCGTCGGCGACGGCGCGATCGCGCTCTCCAGTCAGGACACCGGGAGCGGCGCGGAGGCCAACCGGAACGAGGCGGTGACGTGGGCGCTGCTCCTCGGAATCCTCGCGGGGATCCCGTTCGCGCTCTTCGGGCTGGTCGGGAGCACCTGGGCGATCGGGGTACTGGGCGCGGAGAGCGACGTCGTCCGCATCGGCGGGCAGTACCTCGCGATCATCCTGCTCTCGGCGCCGGCGTTTCACGTCACGCTGATCGCCTCGCGGGCGATCCAGGGAACCGGCGACACGAAGACACCGATGTACGTCAACCTGCTCGCGAACGCGCTCAACATCCTGCTCACGGTCGCGCTCGCGTTCGGCGTCGGACCCTTTCCCGAACTCTCGATCGTCGGCGTGGCGCTCGCCACCGCCGTCGGCGACGTCGTCGCCGCCTCAATATTTCTCGTGGTGATCCAGAGCGGCCGGAGCGAGCTCTCGCTGGTCCGGCCCCGAAAGGCGGTCGTGGCGCGCCAGCTCGTCGTGATCAGCGCACCACGGGTCGCCGAAGGCCTCACCGAACTCGTCGCCCAGTTCCCGTTCAACGCCATCCTGCTCGCGTTCGGCACCGAGGTGAACGCCGCCTACCACATCGGCCAGCGCCTCTACCAGCAGATCGCCTCGCCGCTCGCCCGCGGCTACGGCGTCGCCGCGAACGTGATCGTCGGCCAGGCGCTCGGCCGTGGGGAGCCCGAGGAGGCGTACTTCGACGGGCTGGCCGCGGCCGCGCTCGCGACGCTCACCGTGGGGGGTCTCGGTCTCGCGCTCTTTCTCGTCGCCGAGGAGTTCGTCCTGCTGTTCACACGGGATCCGGCGACGCTCGCCTACGCCGCCGAGTTCGCCCGCGCGTACGCGCTCGCCGCCGGCCTCGTCGCGCTCTACGTCGTGATCGCGGGCTCGCTCCGCGGTGGGAGCGAGACCCGCCCGCCGTTCTACGCGAAGCTCACCGGCACGTTCGTCTTCCTCCTCGGTACCACCTACGTCTTCGGCGTCGCGCTCGGCTACGGCGTCGTCGCCGCGTACGTCGGAATCGTCGCCGACTACGCCTGGCGGAACCTCGTCGTCGGCGTGGTCTACGCCCGGAAGGACTGGATCGAGCGGGGTACCGGGATGATGCGCGACAGGGGCAGCGCCCCTGGCGACGGCGACGGCGACTGAGGCCCACCGCCGGCCGACCCGGCGCGCGGATATAACCAACAGTACTTGCAAGCGCTGAGTTTATTACTGCTCCCGGAGATGAAACACCTACCCGGGAAGGTGGATGAGCACCTGTCGAGGGTCACCCGGGGCGCCTCTGACACGACCCTCTCTTTTCGATCTCCACGGAACCGCCCGCGGACGACCCGAGATCGACTCCTCGAGTGACCGATCCGTGTGGTCTCTCTCTGACCGCTCCTCCCCGGGATCGGGCGACTACAGTTCCCGTGGATCGCCCTTCAGGTACTCCCGGAGCAGGACCGTCGCGTACGAGCCGCTGGGGAGCGCGAACGAGAACGTGAGCGGGTCGTGTCCGACCGCCAGCGACGTTCGGACCAGTATCGCCCTGCGGGTTCCGGTGGAGTGGAACTCCCCGGGGAGATCGAAGTCCGACGGCTCGATCCCCGCCTCGGTGAGCACCGCGCGTTCGATCTCGCCCGGTTCGCCGTCGCCCAGCTCCGTCCCCGTTCCGACCAACGGTACCGTGACGAACGCCCGACCCCGGGAACAGTGGCGTTCGATCGACCGCAGCCGATCGCCGGTCACCCGCTGGAGCCGATCCGTGTCCGGCAGCGCGAGTCCCGACTCGAGATCGGTCGCCGACCGATCGGTGAAGCAGACGACGTCGCCCTCGACGGGCCGGTCGAACGGGACCTCCCGCCGCAGGCGCTCGCTCAGGACCCGGTTGAACAGGTACGACTGGGCGGCGTTGACGAACAGCCGCTGGAGCGTCGATGGCGCGGATTCGAGCGCCTCGCGGTACGCGGCATCGCTCTCGCCGCCCGACTCCGCGAGCCGATGGAGCATCGCGCGCTCGCGGCCGAGTCGGTACGGGAACCGATCGAGCGCGCCCGACCAGTCGCGGGTCTCCTCGACGTAGGCGCGGGCCTCGCGGGTCCCCTCCGGTTCGCTCTCCCCGGGATTGCCGACGTAGGTCATCACCGCACCCTCCCAGTCGCCCGCGACGATCCGAAGCCCCACCTCGTGGGTCACGGGTCTGAGACTGCCGAATCGCTGCTGGCCGAAGTAGTTGGGCACGCCGATCGTCACCCTCTCGCCCTCGCTCTCACCCCCGCCGTCCCGTCCCGCGACGAACCCTCGAAGCTCGTCGGTGATCGCCGCCGCGTTCCCCGGTCGTTCCGGCTCGGCGACCGTGATCTCGAACGCGTTGCCCGCGAGGTCGCCGAAGTGAAGCGCCCGTCCCGACCGGCCGACCGGGTCGAGGTCGGCGTCGCGGATCTCCGGGAGGTCGTCGTGGTCGATAGCCTTCACGCTCAGCAGCTGCGTCGTGATCGCGTGTTTGTCCTTCGTCCCCGCCCAGGAGACGCGCTCGCGGCTGATCGCCAACTCGTCGGAGAGCCGGCCCGCGAAGTCGTGGGTGTCCCAGCCGACGAGCCGTGCCCGGACGATCAGGTGCGGGAAGCTTCCCGGGTCCGCATCGAGCGGCCGGACGTCGAACGCCTCGAGTTCGCGGACCCGGAAGTCCGCGGGGTCCTCACGGAGGCGCCCCCCGACCCCGTCGGCGTCGCTCACGTAGTACTCCATGCCGACCTCGCGTTCGACCGGGTGGGCGGGACGCATGGGGGGAAATTCGTCGCTCGCCGGTTAACTCCTGCTACAGCGCGTCGAGGAAGCGGTCGAACGCTCCGGTCTCCGGATGGAGGTGCGAGTACGTCCCGAGCGTCGCGTACTCGACGAGACCGTCTCGTTCGTCCGAGATCCCGGTCCCGCGCTCGACGTCGAACGCGAACCGGGCGTCGGGGCCGACCGCCGCGCTCGAGTAGTGGAACTCGTGGCCCCGGTGTCGCTCGCCCGCCCGCGCGGTGAGGGTCTCTTCCCGTGCACCGAGTTCGACGTGGTCGAGCGCCTGGTACCGTTCGTGCATCCGAACCGCGGCGGGGAGCACGCCGGCCATCGGGTAGGTCTCGCCGTCGGTCGTGGAGAGCGACTCCGAGAGCGCCATCATCCCGCCGCACTCGCCGAACACGGGGAGACCGTCCGCCGCTCGGTCGGCGAGCGTCGCCAGCGCGCGCGAGTCCGCGAGCACCTCCCCGTGGAGTTCGGGATAGCCGCCGGGGAGGTAGACGCCGTCGGAGTCGGGAAGCGGGTCGTCGGCGACCGGGGAGAACGTCACGACAGCCGCACGTTCCCGGAACCGCTCGGCGGTCGCTGGATACGAGAAACAGAACGCCGCGTCGCTGGCGACGGCGACGGTCCGATCGACCCGCCCCCGGTCCCGTCGCTCGCCCTCGGCCGGCGGCGTCGGCTCGCCGCGCTCGTGGGCGAGGCGTGCGAGCGCCTCGGCGTCGAGGCAGTCGGCGGCCGCGTCGAGCGCCTCCCGGTCGATCGGCGCCTCGTCGCCCATGTGGAG
>SKXI01000308.1 GCA_007128515.1 Halococcaceae archaeon
CTTCTTCGTCGGTTTCTCGCCGCTGGGGACCTTCGAGAACTTCCCTGCGTTCCCGATGCCCGAGCGCTGGCGCTCGCGTTGGCGACCCTGGACCTTCGTCATCCCGGAGGCCTGGCCCTGTCTCACCTTCTCCAGTTCGTGCTCGTGGTGGGCGTTGCAGTGCGGACAGTACGTGTTGAACCGTCGTGGGATCTCCATAGGGTATACTCTGGAAGCCGGTTGGGTACGCCCGGTTAAAACCCGTTTGGTCTGGTTTCGGATTCGGCGTACGCTACAACGACCTAATGACGCGTCGCAGGGTGAACGCCGAGCGCTATCTACGAACGACCGCGCCTTTCGTGTCTGGAAGCCATCATTTTCCTGGCCTGTTTTCACGACCCGTTCGTCTTCGGGCCGGTTCGATCATCACTACGATGTGGATCGGCAGGGTCAGAAGACACCTCGCGCTTTTCGATTGATCACGAGACCAGGGACAATTCGGACAGCTCCCCTGCTTGAGTCTCGATTGCCGGTAGAGTTGGACCCTGGAATCGAACCCGATTGGAACTCGCGAAATGTACGACCGGGCCAGTGTGTCTAACTATCGTGGCGTGTACAGCGGTTCCGGCCGCTACAGTCCGAAGCCGCGCCGATCTCATCTCGTTGTCTTGGAGAAGTATGAGCACGGAGCGGAAAGCCAGTTGCGCGTTAGGATGAACTGTTCTCGGATCCAGGGTCCCCTCTCGTGTCGTGATAGATACCGATCAGTGCCATCGCACCGACGTACGCACCACCAAAAAAGAGGAGTAGTACAGGCAATCCTACGAGAACGATCGCGATCTCTCCGGCACCTTCCAGTGCGAATGCGCCCCGACGCCCGATTGCCATTGCGACGACCGATAAGGCGACTACAACGGCCTTCCCGACCGTCGATCGATCCGCTATCTGGGATTTGACACGCTCTCTGATCATCTATGATCACTCGATCTCGAGCGTCCAGTTCCCGTCTGCTTCGACGTCTATCCAGAACGCTCCACCGCCGGCACGGAACGTCCCGCTCCCCTCGTACTCTCCGATCTCGTTGATCATCAGTTCCCACCCACCATCGGCGTCGTGACCGGTGACGATGAAGTTCCGCTCGCCGTCGTGAGTGCCGTGGATCTCGTTGACACCGTCGGCAGTGAACGGACCAAGCCAGGTCGATCCGCTCCCTGACTCTTCGACCGGGAGTTCCTGCTGGTCGTCGGCAGTCACCTCGGGCTGATCGAGATCGAGCGACCAGTCGCCATCGGCGTCGACGTCGATCTGATACTGTCCACCGTTGATCGACATGACAGAGGAGCCCTCTGTATCCCCGATGACGTTCACGAGCAGTTCGTCGTCCCACTGTTCTCCCTCGAGCGCGACCATGTTGACGATGAAGTTCCGTTCGCCCGTATGCGAGAAGTCCACCGTCAGAATCCCCGGTTCGAGCGAGAACTCGTCGGTGACCTCCGCTCCCGATCCATCGAACGAATGTGACTCACCGGCTTCGACGACTGCCCCCTCGCCTTCTTCTTCTTCGTCGTCGTCCGATTCTTCTTCCTCTTCTCCGGCATCATCCGTCTCCTCTTCCGAATCGTCTGTTTCCTCCGTGTCGTCGCTTTCGTCGGTTCCGTTGTCATCGACGTCCTCTTCTGTGTCGTCGACGTCGTCCGCTTCGTCGTCGTCCTCGTCCACGTCGCCGCAACCAGCGATCGTCGCTGCCGTGACCAACCCTATCAGGTACTTTCTTCGGTGCATCATTCTAATATCCGATCTCTGTCATATAACTTTTTCTATATGTCGGTGTGAGGAGTGAAAGAGACGCCGGCTTGATTTCGAGGGTTTAAAATCAGAATCTACGACCCGAACACGCAGGCAGCAAACGGATAGCCACACTCTCGATAGAGAAACCGCGCGGACGTGTCACGGGTCCGCGCGCCCGACGAAACCGTCGTCGGCTCATCACCTCGATCCGTGGCGTTTCGGGTCCGCCGGGCTCTCCGCGACATCACTGCACGTACTGACGTGGCTCGCGATCCTCACTCGCGTCCGACCGGATTGGAGACCGAGAGCGTCGTCCCCCCGGCGAGCTCGGTCGTTTTCCGATCCTCGACCAGGACGTGGCTCCCCTCGTACATGACGAGCAGCTCCTCCGTCTCGATCCCCGGAGCGCGCTCGTCGAGCGCGGCGAGGGCGTCCGAGACGGTCGCTCCCGCTGGGAGCGAGAGCGAGACGGTTCGCTCGCCGGCGCGCTCGCGGACCACGCCGTAACACCGAACGGTGACCCGGATCTCCGACATGGCTCGGGAGAGGACGGGGAACTACAAGAGCGGTCGGACCCGAGACGGGGTATGGAGATCAACTGTCAGCTGTTCGGGCCGCTACGGGAGACGGTCGGCGAGAAGACGGTCGTCGTCGAGCTCGGGGGAGAGACGGGCGATGCGACGGTCGCCGAGGCCCTCGGTGTGCTCTGTGAGCGACACCCCGACCTGGAAGAGCGGCTGTTCGAGGGCGACGAACTCGCGTTCTCGAGCGTGACGATCACGCGGAACGGGACCCACGTCATGCAGGAGGAGGGTGGGGAGACGGCCCTCGACGAGGGCGACACGCTCAGGCTCGCCCCGCCGGTCGTCGGCGGGTCGGGGTAGTCCGATCGCTCACAGGGGGTATCGTTCTCGTTCGTAGATCTCCCAGTACGGGACCGAGGGACGCGTTCCGTCGACCGATTACCGGAGAACTCCGGGTGGCTCCGAGACTCCGTATCAGTCTGCGCTCGCGTGGTCGACGACCTGCTCGCCGGGGACCGTCCCGTCGTCGTTCCAGCCACGGAGCTCGTAGTACTCCCCGATCGAGGCCTCGAGGTCGGGCAGGTCGTAGGGCAGCCGGTCGTCCGCGCGGTCCATCCCGCGCCGGTTGTTGAAGTGGCGCTCGAGTTCGATCACCCGGCTGCCGGCGGCGAGCAGCTCCTCGAACGGTGCGTCGAGGAGCTTCTCGAGGCTCTCGTCGGGGACGTAGTCGCCGCCGAACGCGCAGACGATCCCGCTGTCGCGCAGCGCGTTCCGGTTCTCGTGTTCGATCAGCGTCTCCGCCTTCCCGGCGGTCCCCTCCGGGTCGAGCTCGCCGGAGTACTCCTTTCGGAGCATCGTGGCGTACATGTGGTCGGCGCCGCGGTTGGCCACGGCGTACGACAGCCCCTGCCCCTGGAGGACGCGGCCGTCGTGGGCGGCGAACTCCATCCCCTTCACCGAGAAGTTCTCGACGCCGAGCTCCTCGTGTGCGCGCTCGACGCCCTCCGCGAGCATGTCACCTTCCTCCTCCCGGAACGCGATCTTCTCGACGAGGTCGTGGATCAGCTCCGCGTTGCCGAACTCGTCGTGGGCGGCGAGGTACGCAGCTACTGAGTTGCCACACGAGATGGTGTCCATCCCGTAGACGTCACAGAGCTCGTTCGAGATCATCACGTCCACGACGTCGTCGACCCCGCAGTTCGAGCCGAACGAGAAGACCGTCTCGAACTCCGGTCCCTCGGTCTCGACCCCTCGCTCCTCGTCACGCGTCGGGAGCTTACAGGCGAACGCACAGACCGAACAGGCCTCCTTCTTGTACTTCTTCTCCTCGACGGCGTCACCGCCGATCCCCTCGACGCCCTCGAACTCGTACTCCGAGAAGTACCTCGTCGGCAGGGAGAAGTTGTCGTTGATGAACTCGGTGTTGGCGGTCGTCCCCTGTCGTTTCATCATGTCGTCGGTCGTCGCCGCCTCGCGGTGGATCTCGCTCTGGACCTCCTCGGGGAGCGAGAGGTCGGGACGGGAGTCGCCCCTGAACGAGACCGTCTTTACGTTCTTCGACCCGAGCACGGCACCGAGGCCGCCGCGGCCGAACGCCCGGCTGTCGTAGGTCATCACGCAGGCGAACCGGACGAGGTTCTCGCCGGCCGGCCCGATCGTGATCAGGTTCTCCGAGGCGAGGTCGCGGGCCTCGTCCATCGCGTCGGTCACCTCGGGCACCGTCGCCATCTCGAGGTCGGGAACCTCCTCGAACTCGACGCCCTCGTCGGTGACGTGAACGGCGAGTAAGTCGTCGCTTTCACCCACAATCTCGACCGCGCTGTAGCCGGTGTCGGCGAAGTTCCGCGAGAGATACCCCCCCGCGTTCGTCGAGAGCAGCCCGTCGGTCAACGGGGAGAGCCCGGTGAGGCTCATCCTCCCGGTGAAGCTCATCTCCGAGACCTGCAGTGGACCGGTCGCGAGGTAGATCCGGTTCTCGGGGCCGAAGGGATCGGCGTCGAACGGGATCCGGTCGTGGGCGAGCGCGGTCGCCACGCCACGACCGCCGATGAACGACTCGAGCGTCTCGTCGATCTCGGTCGTCTCGTACGTTCGCTCGCCGACGTCGATCGTGAGCAACGGGCCGGGTGTGTGTCGCATGGGTTACCCATGCGAGGGCAGCTACAAAAACGTACGCGCCCCGGCGTTCGAAACGCTTAGGCCACCCTCGGACGAACCCGCTCGTATGAAGCGGCTCATCATCCACGGCGATCCCGGGGTGAGAAAGGGCGGGATCGTCGAGGTCGACGGCGAGGAGCTCGTCTGTTTCGGCATCTCTCGCAACGGCGAGTGGCACGGCCCCGATCGGATGCAGCTCTGGTGTGTCGTCGGTACCGAAGACGAACGCGAGGCGTTCCAGAAACAGGAGTACATCCCGCATTTCCTCGACGTGCAGGCGGTCGACGAGTCCGACGTGACCGTGATCGAACGCGGCCCGCCGACGATCGTCTAATCCACCCGGTAGATCACGACCTCGCCGAACTCCCCCTCCACCTCGACACCGGAAAGCTCATCGAACGCACGTATCTCGTATCTCTCCCGTTCCTCGGGGCCCACGTATACGTACTCGACGTCGTAGGCGTCGAGCAACGCGAGCCGTTCGACCGGCTCACCCTCGTAGATCGTCTCGACGTCGGCGACGCGGGCGTGGTAGGTCGCGGGATCGCGGTAGCCGGTCTGGTGTGCCCAGCCCGCGACGGTCGGGACGCCGGTGAGGCTCGAGGGAGCGTTCACCCAGCGGTAGATCCCCGACTCGTGCGTGCCGGGGGCGCTCACGATCGTCGGCTGTCCCTCTCGCTCGTCGAGCCAGGCGATCGCCTCGGCCTCCTCCGGGTGCTGTTCGGCGACGAACGCCGTCGCGTCGAGCGTGTTCCCGTCGTACGTCGACACGTGGTTCGCGAGCGCGAACGGTGCGTAGAGCCCCGACGCAGCGACCACGAGGACGACGCCGACCGTGAGGGC
>SKXI01000444.1 GCA_007128515.1 Halococcaceae archaeon
CGCCGGGTCGAACTCGCCCGCGCGCTGGCGCCCGAACCGGACCTCCTCGTGCTCGACGAGCCGCTCTCGGCGCTCGACCGCGCCCTCCGAGAGCGGCTGCGGGGTGAGGTCGCCCGGATCCAGCACGAGACGGGCGTCACCACCCTGTTCGTCACCCACGACCAGGAGGAGGCGATGGCGCTCGCCGACCGGCTCGTCGTGATGGACGACGGGAGGGTCGCCGGTATCGGCACGCCCAGAGGGCTCTACGAGTCGCCGTCGGACCGGTTCGTCGCGTCGTTCCTCGGTCGGTCGAACCGGCTGAGGGCGACCCTCCTGGAACGCGATCCACCGACCGTCACCGTCGGCGGAAGGGAGGTCACTCTCGAACCGGGAACGGACCTCCCCGAGACCGATCCTCTCGCGGTCCACGTCCGTCCGGAGCGGCTCTCGTTCGGTGAGGCTCGGTCCGGGGCGGGCGTCGCGTTCCGGGGGGTGGTACGAGGCGTCTCCGACGTCGGGCGACGGTACGACGTCGTCGTCGCGCTCGAAACGGGCGAGGAGCTCGTCGTCGAGCAGAGACGAGACCCGCCCGCGGTGGGCGACCGCGTCGCGGCCCGGACGGACCGCGAGGACCTCGTCGTACTGCGGGCGAACGCCGAAGCGACCGAGGGCGAACGGACCCGACCGCGCTCGGTCCGGACGGACGGCGGTTCGCCCCGGAACCGAACGGGGTAGGCGGCTACGGCCGGGCGCGCCGTCTTCCACGTCCATTCGACAGTACGATCTCTCGACCGGTCCCACCGGATGGGAACTCGCGGTGGGTGTATGACACCGTCGCGAGCAGGTCGTGACGAGACGTATGACCGCCGCGCACATCGATCGGGCACCTCCCGCTTCGGACGCCGACGATCCGGCGCGGAGGGGGAAGCGACGGGCCGGGATCGTCCTCGCCGGGGGCCACTCCGATCGGTTCGGCGATCCGGACGAGGCGCTCGCCGAACTCCACGGTGAGACGCTCCTCTCGCGGGTCGACGGCGGCGGCCCGGTCGTCGGCCTCGCCGCGGCGCTTCGGTGCTGTCGGGCTCCGGTCGTCGTGATCGCGGCCTGTGACAACCCGCTGGTCTCCCCGGCGCTCCTCGATGCGCTCTGCTCGGAACTGGACGGTCGGGACGGCGTGATTCCGCGTGTCGACGGCGTGCTCCAACCGACGCAGGCGGCCTTCTGACGCGCGTCCCCTGAGAGCGCCTGTCTGGAGACGCTCTCGACGGGCGAGCGGTCGTTACATCGCGTGCTCGACCGCCTCGACCACGGGACCGTCCGCCCGTCGGACGTCGGTGCCGCGTCCGACCGGCCGTTCGTCGACGTCGACACCAGAGAGACGCTCGGCGCGCTCGGCGCAGGCGAGCGGTCGGCGCGCTAGCCGAACCCCGATGGGTCAGCCGCCACGGCACCGTCGATCCCGGGGTATCGTACGCTCACGTTCGTCGATAGAATTAGGTGAGTGGGTGTGAGTGGTAGCCACTACTACGGAGAGAAACCCGATGTTCATCACGCCAGGGGTAGCGAAGGAGGCGCTGATCGGCGACCGTGGGATCGGGTCCTCGGTCCGTCGGTCCGCGAGTTCGGTCCTGAACGGCGGCCGGGACGAGAACGCGGCGACCGTGCGGGACGTCGGAGACCACGTCACCCGACTGCTGGAGCGGTACACGGACGGCCGACGGTCTCCCACGGAAGGGGCGGCCACCGGCGATCGCGAAGCTGCGTTCGACGATCACGTCGAGCGGGCGCTGGATGCGTTCATCGCCCGCTACGGTCTGGACAGGGCTCGGCTCGACGGCGACACGCTCGAGCGGATCCGATCGCGGCTCGCCGCGCGCACCGAGGAGGACGTACGGGAGCTGCTCGACGGGATCGCAGACGAGATAGCGGACGAGCGCGACGAAACCGACGCCCGGAACGGGGACGGGTCGCTCCTCGGAACGCTCGCCGGGGTGGTGACCGGCGAGGACGAGGACGGGATCGACGCGTTGCTCGATCGCGACGCGGTCGAACTCGCCGAGGAACTCGAACGGGCGGTCGCCGACGACCTCCCACGGCTGGTGAGCGAGTCGCCGGCGGTCGATCCGGAGGTGGGAAGCGAGGACGTCGCGCCGGCCGTCGCGGTCGCGCTCGCGTCGGTGGCGCTGCTCGGAGCCGGGGAGGGCACCGACCCGACGGTCGAGCGTCACCTCCTCGACCTCGGGTCACGACTGGTGGGCCTCGACGGTGGGAGTCACGGGTCCTCCGGGCGAGCCCTCGTCGACCTCCTCACGGGACTGGTCGGCGGCCTCCGCGTCGAGGACCTGGATCTGGAGGCGCTCCGGACCCAGCCCGTCGGCTCGCGAACGCTCGTCGCGCTGTTCGTCGTCAACCTCGTGGCGATGGGCCTGGGCGCGCTGAAGTCCTACCGGGACGCGCCGCCGATCCCCGAGGAGATCCGCGACCCGGACGGGGCGCTCCTCGTCACCGGGGAGCAGGTGCGGATGGGCAAGAAGGCGTTCCAGGCCAACGGCCTGATGAACCAGGGGTCGATCCTGGGCAACGGCTCGTACTTCGGGGTCGACCTCACGGCCGACGCGCTGCGGCTGAAAGCCGAGTTCATGGCCGAGTACCACGCCCGCGAGCGGGGCGTCGACTCGCTCGACGACCTCGACGACGGCGAACGGGCGGCCATCGAGGACCGCGTCAGGCGGGCGCTCGACACCGACGCGCCGGAAGGGACGACGATCGACTACTCCGCGGCCGAGGCGTACGCTCACCGACGGATACGCGAGGAGTACGTCGAACGGTACCACGGGGGCGACCCCGAGCGGGGGATCCCGGCGGGGTTCGTCGGTACTGCGGAGCAGGCCGAGCGGATCGCCGACTTCGCGTGCTGGACGGCGTGGATCGCCCACACCGACCGGCCGGACTCGACCCACTCGTACACGAACGACTGGCCGTACGAGCCAGCGGTCGGCAACCGACCGACCGGGCAGGTGCTCGTCTGGAGCACGATCAGCGTCGTGTTGCTCGTCGCGGGCGGCGGCCTCGGCGTCTGGGCCTACCACGCATTCGACTTCGCGGAGCCGACGACAGAGGCGATCGATATTCCCTCCCCCGACGCCGTCTCCATCACGCCGACGCAGTACGCCGCCGCGTGGTACGTCCCCGTCGCGGGAGCGCTGTTCGTCGCCCAGACGCTGACGGGAGCGCTGCTGGCACACTACTACATCGAGCGAACCGGCTTCTTCGGCATCGCCGACGCGCTCGGAATCGACATCGTTTCCCTCTTTCCCTTCGCGACGACCCGCACCTGGCACGTCAACCTCGGGGTGCTCTGGATCACCACGCTGTGGCTCGCGGGCGGGCTCTTCCTCCCGGGGCTGTTCAGCGACCGGGACCCGCCGTGGCAGGCGGCGGGAACGACCGCGCTGTTGGGAGTCCTCGTCGCGACGACCGTCGGCGCGTTCGCGGGCGTCTGGCTCGGCACCCACGGGAAGCTCGGGACGCCGGAGGAGAGCGAGCTGTGGTGGTGGATCGGCTCCGAAGGTCTCGAGTACCTCGAGGTCGGTCGGCTCTGGAAGCTGCTGTTGCTGACCGGGTTCGTCGGCTGGACGGGACTCGTCGTTCGCGGGGTCCGCCGCGTCGAAGGCTCGCCGACCGGTCTCGGCCACCTCATGGCGTACGCTGGCGGCTCGATCGCGTTGCTGTTCGCCGCGAGCATGCTCTACACGCCCGACACCAACATCGCGGTGACGGAGTTCTGGCGCTGGTGGGTCGTCCACATGTGGGTCGAGGGCGTCTTCGAGTTCTTCGTCACCGCCGTCGTCTCCGTCGCGCTCGTCTCGATGGAGCTCGTCGACCGCGGCGACGCCGAGAAGGCGATCCTCTTCGAGGTGTTCGCGATCATGGGCGCGGGCATCGTCGGCGTCTCACACCACTACTGGTGGGTCGGCCTCCCCGACCTCTGGGTGCCCCTCGGGACGACGTTCTCGACGCTCGAGTTCGTCCCGCTCGTGTTCGTCCTCTACCGGAGCCTGGGCGAGTACCGCTCGCTGCGCGCCCAGGGCGAGAGCTTCCCGTACGCGATCCCGCTGCTGTTCATCGTCGGGAGCAGCGTCTGGAACTTCGTCGGCGGCGGCGTCCTCGGCTTCTTCATCAACCTGCCGGTGATCAACTACTACGAACACGGCACCTACCTGACCGTCGCCCACGCCCACACCGCGACGTTCGGCGCGTTCGGCCTGCTCGCGCTCGGGCTGGGTACGTACGTCCTGCGCGTCGTCACCCCGGAGGCCGCGTGGGACCCGGCGTGGTTCCGCGGGGCGTTCTGGCTGACGAACGTCGGGCTCGTGCTGATGACGGTCGCGTCGCTACTCCCCGTGGGCTTTCTCCAGCTTGGAACGGCCTACACCGACGGCTACGCCGCCGCCCGGAGCCTCGAGTTCTACGAACGGCCACGGGTGCAGACCTTCCTCTGGGCGCGGACGCTCGGAGACGCGCCGATGATCCTCGGTGCGCTCGCGTTCACCGTCGGTGCCGTCACGCACCTCTACGCCGCACGAGGTGCCGCGGGGGAACCCACGGACGGAGCCGTCTGACGGGGTCGGGACCCTCACTCGGCACGGCCTCCGTGGGGGTGACGGGAGCTAACGAAGGATTATTCATCGGCCTGGTCCTCTACCCGCAGTAGCGATGGAGAGAACACCGTTCGACCCGCCTCGAACGAGCGAGAACCGACCTCGGACGGATGCGTAGGCTCTCGGTTTCGGACGTCGAGCGACGGTCGGGGCTCGAAAAGCGCTCGGACGAGACGGTCGGGGAGTATCTGACTCGGGTGGGCGAGCGAGCCGGCCTCTCGCCGGAGACGGTGCGGCCGGTCGTCGACCACGTCAACCGGGAACGCTTCGGCCCCGCTTCGGCCCGGTCGGACACCCCCGATGCACCGGTCGAGGAGTACCTCAGAGCGGTCGACTCCATCGACGGCGGGGCCGGACTCGACGACGTCGAGGACGACCCCGACCCGTCGGCGGACCCCGGCGGCCCGACGGGGACCCGATCCGAGGAGCAGGTCCCACCGGTGTCGGGACCGCTCGGGCAGCCACCGGAGGACGACGGTGGGGGCGTTCGGAGGGTCGCTCTCCTGCTCGTCGCCGTCGTGCTCCTCGGTGGGGTCGTCGCGGGGGGTGCGGTACTGATGACCGGCGACCTCCTCCCGGCGTCGGAGGAGGCGCCCGCCGACGAGGTGACACCCGCGGACGACGACACCGA
>SKXI01000014.1 GCA_007128515.1 Halococcaceae archaeon
CGGATGCCGGGAGGTTAAGTCGTTTCGTCCGGAGTGACGACCTCGTCGGTACGGTTCTCCTCGTTGAACGAATGGCCGTTCAGGATTACTGACCGGTCATCCTGCTTACCTGTGTGTGAACACCACACACACCAAATCTCCCAGGGTCGTTACAGGCATACGTATGTCAACTCGATGTTCACCGATGGTGAACACAATTATATACTTGTATGTGAGGAACATCCCTAGTAGACGTGGGGATCGATGCAGTAGACGGTCCCGGGCCGACAGCGTCCAGCGACGGTGTCAGGAGTAGGTCAGGTTGAGCTCGATGACGTTCGCGGCCTCCATCACGCTGTCCGGAATCGTTTCGGTGAAATACGTGCCCTTGAACCGGTGGGTCGGCCCCGAGACGCTGATCGACCCGAGGACGCGATCCGAGGCGCTCACGATCGGGGCGCTGATACACCGCAGTCCCTGGACCTGCTCCTCGTCGTCGATGGCGTACCCCCGTTCGCTGATCCCCTCAAGTTCGGCCGCGAGCTCGGCCCGGTCGGTGATCGTGTTCGGGGTCACCTCGGGAAGCCCGTGTCTGTCGAGGATGGCCTCGACACGGCGGTCGGGCAGGTTCGCCAGGATCGCCTTGCCGAGCGCCGTCGAGTGGAGGTACACACGCGTCCCGACTCTCGTGTTGACCTGGATCGCCCGGCTGTCCTCCCCACGGTGGAGATACACCCCTCGGCCGTGTTCCTCGATCAGGAGGTTGCTGAGGTTACCCGTGTCCTTCGCGAGCCGATCGACCTCCGGTTTCGCTATCTCGTAGACGTCGGTTCGGCTTCGAGCGTGCGCACCGTACTCCAGGAACCGGACGCCGATGTGGTACTCGCCGTCGTCTTTGACCACCCACTCCTCCTCTTCGAGCGTGCTGAGATAGCTGTGGACCGTGCTCTTCGGGACGTCGAGGTGGGTGGCCAGTTCGGTGACGCCGGCACCGTTCAGTTCTTTCAACCCGTCGAGGACGGTGAACGTCGTCCGGGCCGACTTGACCGGGTTGCGTGCGGTTCCTGCCATACGTGGTGGTCCGGCGGCACGACACATAAGGGTTCAGTATTGCGGAACGACTATTCACTTTCAGACCCCTCACGAGTACGTCAGGTTCAGCCTGACGACGTTCGCCGCATCCATCACCCGCCGGGGCATCTCCTCGGTGAGGTAAGACCCGTCGAACCGACGGGCGGGTCCGGCGACGCTCATCGCCCCGAAAACGTGGCCCGTGTCGTCCAGTACGGGAACGCCGACACACCGGAGCCCCTCGACCAGCTCCTCGTCGTCGATGGCGTAGCCGCGCTCCCGTATCACCTCGAGTTCGGCGTGTAACTCGTCCCGGTCGGTTACCGTCCGTCGTGTCATCCGCGGGAGCCCGCGCTCGGCTATGATCGCCTCGACTCGACTCTCGGATAGGTGCGCGAGGATCGCCTTTCCCATCGCCGTCGCGTGGAGGGAGACGCGTGTCCCGACCTGCGTGTCGAGAGCCTGCACGGCGTGGTCGCCCATGCCTCGGTGGAGATAGATACCCCACCCGTGCTCCTCGACCAGGAGGTTCGCCAGGTTTCCCGTCTCCTCCGCGAGGCGATCGACCTCAGGCTTCGCCGTCCCGTAGATGTCGGTTCGCCTCCGTGCGCACGCGCCGTACTCGAGGAACCGGACGCCGACGTGGTACTCCCCGCCGTCGTTGACGACGTACCCCTCCTGTTCGAGCGTGCTGAGGTAGCCGTGGACCGTGCTCACCGGGGTATCGAGGTGGGTCGCGAGCTCCGTCACCCCGGCACCCTCTAGCTCGTTCAACCCGTCGACGACGGCGAACGCCGTTTTCGCCGCGTTCACACGGTTCCGCGCGTTCTCGGCCATCTCTCACGCTCGGCGTCCGTACGGATCCGCGTCGGGGACGGGTGCGTTGGTACACATACGGTTCGAGATCAGGCGATGGGCCGTTCGTGGGGAGACCCCGATCGATCTAGTCGTCGGCGGGCTGTTGTATCTCCTCGGCCGCGAACGCCTCGGTGATGCCCTCACAGAAGTCCGGCAGGTCGTCCGGACACCGGCCGGTGAGGACGTTCCCGTCCTTCACGTACGGGACGTCGTGGTACTCGCCACCGGCGTTGCGCAGCGCCGTCTTGACCGACTTCCACGCCGTGACGTCCTTCCCGTCGACGATGTCGGCCTCGATGAGCATCTCGGGGCCGTGACAGATCGCGGCGACAAGCTTCCCGGCCTCGTACGCCTCCTTGGTGAACTCGACGACCTCGGGGACGACCCGGAGGTGGTCCGGCGAGAACCCACCGGGGTAGAGCACGCAGTCGAGTTCCTCGAGGTCGAGGTCCTCGAAGTCGCTTACGTCGTACCGTACGCCTTCTTGCATCACGATCGGTGGACACGGCGTCCCGAACCGGCCCTTGATCGGTGCGTCCGCCGAGCCGTGCCGGGCGTTGAAGCCTGCCTCTACGGGAACGAGCGTCACGTTCGCCCCTTCGTGATCCAGCTGGAGCAGGCAGTACTCCATCTCGATGTCCTCGAACTCGTGACCGACGATGATCGCGATGTTTTTGTCCTCGATAGTCATGTGGTATCACGCTCCGATCTATGACTGGACGACCCACGCATTAAACGTTTCGAGAGGGCAGATTCCGGTGGGGCGTCGATCCCGCTCAGAAGACCTGCCAGCCGCCGTCGACGAACAGCAGTTCCCCGGTGACGTAGATCGCCTCCTCGCTCGCCAGGTAGAGGTACGCCCCGGCGACGTCCTCGGGCGTTCCCGCACGCCCGAGCGGGACGTCCTTGATCAGGTCGCCGGACTTCGCGGCCTCCGTGGCCTCCTCGGTCCAGCCCTCGATGAACTCCGTCGCGATCTGTCCGGGGCCGACCGCGTTGACCCGGATGCCGTGCTCGGCGAGTTCGAGCGCCGACCCTCGTGTGATCATCCTGACGGCACCCTTCGTCGAGTCGTACTGTACCTGGTCGAACTGCGCGTAGCTCGAACTGATCGAGGCCGTGTTGATGATCGACCCCGGCTCGCCCCGCTCTATCATGTCGTTGGCCGCCGCCTGGATACCGAAGTACGCACCCTTCGCGTTGACGGCGTGGATCCGGTCGAAGTCGTCCGGTTCGAGGTCGAGTACGGAGCCGCCGATGTAGAGGCCCGCGTTGTTTATCATCACGTCGACACCGCCGTACTCGCGAGCCGTCTCGACCAGGCCGCGAATCTGCTCGCGGTCGGTCACGTCCGTCCGCTGGAAGGTCGCCGTTCCTCCCTCGTCCTCGATCGCCTCGTGTGTCGGCACGTCAGCGTCCTTCGGTTCGTCCTCGATGTCACCGATAACGACGTTCGCCCCGGCGTCGCCGAACCGGAGGGCGGTCTCTCGGCCGATTCCCGACGTCGCCCCGGTGATGACTACGGTCTCGTCGTCGAACGTTGGGTTCAGTCGCCCCATGCGCCCCCATCCCCGGGACAGGAGTAATAGTTTCGGGTGTCACCGAAGGAGGTTCGCGCCCTCGGCGGGACCGCTCTACCCCCTCCACGTCCTCCGGTACGGGCGTCGTCCGCTGTCGCATCCCGGTGGCGGGGACCGTACCCCCGACGTCCTCACTCGCCCCCTCTCACAGCGCTCGGACAGGGGCGAGATGCTCTCACGCAGATTTATGTGAGCGGACGACCGACTGTGGCGCATGGTTCACTCGACGTGGGGAGACTGGTTCGTGAGCGAGGAGATCGAGGCGACCGACCCCGACGGCGCGTCGCTCTGGTACCTCGGCTGCAACGCGTTCGTCGTTCGTTCCTCGGAGGCGACGATCTACATCGACCCGTACTTCGACGACGGCCAGCCGCCGTGGGTCGTCCGGATGATCCCGGTACCGATGGACCCGGCCGACGCGACGCTCTGTGACGCGGTACTCGTCACCCACGAACACATCGATCACTTCCATCCCCCCTCGTACGGGCCGCTGACCCAGGAGCTCGGTGCCGACCTCTACGTCCCGAGCTCCGCGTTCGACGAGCCGGACTACGAGGGTGACGTCAGGACGCCCGAGGACCAGCGACACGTGATCGAAGTCGGCGACGAGTTCACGGTCGGCGACTTCACGGTCCACGTCCGCGGGGCGAACGACCCCGACGCGATCGAGCCGCTCTCGTACGTCGTCGAACACGACTCCGGGACGTTCTTCCACGGTGGGGACAGCAAGCCCGCCGAGGAGTTCGCCGAGATCGGCGAGGAGTTCGACATCGACCTCGGCGTGCTGGCGTTCGGGACCGTCGGCCACATCCACTTCCCGGAGGAGGGCGAGACGAAGCGGACGCGGTGGTACATGGACGAGAACCAGGTGATAGAGGCGGCGAACGCTCTCAAACTGGACCGCCTGCTCCCCTCGCACTACGACATGTGGCGCGGCGTCGGGGCGGACCCGAAGGTGCTGCACGAACACGCCGCCTCGCACGACTACCCCCGGATCCTCGAGCCGATCACGATCGGCGACAGAGTGGACTTCGCGAAGGCGGGTATCATCCGATCGCACTCGATCCGCTGATAGGGACCATCCTAGAAGCCCTCGTTCCTCGAACGCGAACCGAACGACATCGGTTATCCGTTCGCCCGAGAGTCCGGCTGGCTACGATGATCCCTATGAGAGCCGTCGGTCGGGTCGCGCCGGACCCGTCCTCCTGGCCGGCGGTAATCCACACGTCGCCGGGTGATTTATACGCCCCTACCGCGATCCACCGCGTACCATGCGAGCAGAGACGGTTGCGGACTGCCGGTGTGAGATCGGGGAGGTGCCGATGTGGCATCCGGAGGAGAAACGGCTCTACTGGATCGACATCCCGACCGGGGAGCTGTTCCGGTACGACCCAACGACCGGGACGTACGAGCGGTGTTTCGACGGGCGTATCATCGGCGGCTACACGATCCAGGCCGACGGCTCGTTCCTCCTGTTCATGGAGGGCGGTGCGGTTCGACGCCTGGAGCCGCCCCGAGAGGGGATCGCTGGCGACGACGACCTGGAGACGATCGTCGACTCGATCCCCGGCGAGGAGGGGTCGCGGTTCAACGACGTCATCGCGGACCCACGGGGGCGGGTTTTCGGCGGGACGATGCCGACCGACGAGCACCTCGGTGCGCTCTACCGCCTCGACAC
The DNA here is from genome assembly GCA_007128515.1 of Halococcaceae archaeon. Classification (GTDB taxonomy): domain Archaea; phylum Halobacteriota; class Halobacteria; order Halobacteriales; family Halalkalicoccaceae; genus Natronorarus. Next base: position 5,167 of record SKXI01000014.1, read on the forward strand.
CGACGGGACGGTGACGACCGTCCTCGAGGGGGTCGACCTGCCGAACGGGATGGGCTTTTCCTCCGACCGGGAGACGTTCTACCTCACCGAGTCGA
>SKXI01000284.1 GCA_007128515.1 Halococcaceae archaeon
AACTCGTCTTTCGAAACCGTGCGAGGTACACGACGAGCGTCGGTCATCACTCGGGTCGATCGTGAGAGGTCACATACCCGTTCACACTGGAACGTTTTTCACGAGATGAGTCTATATCCAATGCTACCGTATATCACAGCTAGGGCTGTAGCCACACCGTTCAGACGGGGAATACACACGATGGCAACCGAATCTCGACTCGAGGGATGCGTTTCGATCGTCACCGGAGCACGCGGGGTGATCGGAAGTGGCATCGCCAGGGAACTCGCAGCGGCCGGGAGCGATGTCGTCATCCAAACCGAGCACGATGCAAACCGGTCTACCGAAGTCACGGACCCGAAGCGGACGCGAGCGCTCGTCGACGAGATAGAGGGGATGGGTCGTGACGCGATGCCGGTCAACTGTGACGTGGCGAGTGCAGACCAGGTGACGGCGATGGTCGAGGAGACGCTCGAGACGTTCGGTCGCCTGGACGTGCTGGTGAACAACGCGGGGATCGTCAGGGTTTCTCGCGTAGAGGAGATGCCCGAAGCGGAGTGGGACCTCGTCATGGACGTAAACGTCAAGGGGATGTTCCTGTGTTCTCGTGCCGCGATTCCGCATCTGCGAGAGTCCGCCGGCTCGATTATCAACAACGGCTCTATCGCCAGCTTCGGCGGCGCGGCTGGGCTGGCACACTACTGTTCGTCGAAACACGCTGTAATCGGCCTCACGAAGGCTCTGGCGCTAGAACTGGCCGAAGACGACGTGACGGTCAACGCGATCTGCCCCGGGATCGTCGATACGCCGATGTGGTCCGAGGTCCTCGCTCCGGATCCGGAGCAGTACGAAGCGACGATCAGGCAGAAGATCCCGTTGCGCCGTGATCAGACTCCCGAGGACATGGGGCGTCTCGCCGTGTTCCTTGCGACGAACAGGAACGTAACTGGAGAAGCAGTGAAAGTCGATGGGGGCATCACTAGCTCAGCTACGTGAACACGGTCCGGCCGTTTCGACACGCTATCGAAACGGATAGAAGGTAGAGAGTCGACCCGCCGATCGGATCGACGTCCACGGGATAGATCGGATCGCACCGCTGCACGCACGCACTGGGTCGGTTACGCCAATGCTGACAGCACCACGGTGTTTTCCCGAATCGACGGGACACGTGAATCGAGTCGGAGCGTTCTGCTGACTGCACCCTCCCTATTTCTCCCGCTAGTTCTGTCGGATCGTGGTTCGTCCTTGGCTCTTGCGTAATCTGACGAAACAAGTATCACATGTTTGATAGTGTCACAAGTTGACGTGCAAGATATAGAGCGTGTGTTCAGCAACGCGGATTCGATCTTTTACAGCATCTGTGGTATCTACTCGGAAAATTCAGATCGAATAGGCGTCGAAATTACGGAGACCACAGCTTGTCGCTCCGTTACTCCGTTTCACTACTGAAGGAGAGTATTTCGTCGGTGAAGCGGTCAGGAGCGGTGAGATTTACACCGTGTCCATGACCTTCGATGGTAACGATAGTGCTGTTTGGGAGCGCGTCGTTGACCGCTTTCGTCCCTTCTTTGAACAACTCGATGCTCTCACCACCCTCTATCAGTAAGGTTGGGGTGGTCATCGTTGCGAATCGGGACGCATCGAACTCGTACTCGCCCTCGGCTTGGAACTCGCGGGGCAATTTATCCGCTCCGAACGCTACCTCTTGCCAGGCCGGTGTCGAGCGGACTGCGTCAAGCGTCTCCGGCGGCAACTCCACGGCCTGAAGGAGGAATACGAACGCCTGCTCGTGCTCAGCGGCGTCGATAAGAGGCTGAATTTCGGCAAGTGCCTCATCAAACATGCTACGTGTGAGGTCGGCGTCACCGCCGATGGGTTCGTACAGGACGAGTCCACGTAAATCGTCGGTTCGAAGCGCCGCCTCCAGCGCACAGAGTGCTCCATACGACTGTCCGTAGAGCGTTACCGGTTCGTCAATCGCATCGACGACTGTGACCACATCTTCGACCTCTCGTTCGAGGTCGTATTCGTCGGCGTCGCCGCTCTCCCCTCGGCCTCGACGATCAATCGCGTACACCGTGCAGTGGTCCGCGAGGGTGGAACGGACCCCGAAAAACTCCCACACTGTGTGATCGCCGCCAGCTCCGTGGACGAGCACCAGCGGCGGCCCGCTCCCCGTCCGTTCGAAGGCGATTTCCGTTCCATCCGGAGACGTAACGCGTTCCATTTCCGTTCCTGTGTCTGATGGTGTTGCTTCTGCCATAGGGTGATTCACCTCTTTGAACTATGGAATGGAGTCGCATAGAGTCACCCCGTGCAAAATCTGCAGGGTATGACCAGGAACATCGCGTACCATGACCGATACGAGCCCTGTATGTAGCACTCACCGGACGAACTTTCTGATTACGGCCAGAACCGACGTGATCGACTCATACTGTCGGCTGTAAGTCGTTGAAGATTCTCGCCAGTACGGGGTGGTGAGAATCTCCACATAGTTACAGCCGACAGTATCAGACCTCCGGGAGTCGCTCACCGAAGAAGTCGATGAGTTCTTCGCTGTAGCCCTCGGGCTCGACCCAGGCGCCCATATGTCCGGCGCCGGCGACCTCCCGTACCTCGGCGTCTGCGACATGTTCCTCGATGTGGCGCACGCTGGCGGTAAACCAGGGCCACGTCGCGTTCGATTCCGATCCCTGCAGGATCAAGACAGGCACCGTGATCTGCTGGAGCACCGACGGATCGGTCGGACTGGAAGCATCGGATTCGTCGATTCGTTGGAGCGTTTGAAGTAAGACTGGTACGTACTCCGCGCAGTCTTCGAGGTAGCCCGTTTCCGACAGTGCAGTCATTTCGTGATCGTTGGCCCACTCCGTCATCCAGTCCCGCGCAGCCTCAACCGATTTGTCCTCCGCGGCTAACCCGGCCATGCGCTCGACCGCATCGTGAAGGCGGGCCTCGTCCTCCTCGCTGAGCGTCTCGAACGCGAGCGGATCGCAGGCCGCAACAGCGGCGACGGCCTCACTGCGTGCTGCAGCCCCGAGTGTTGAGATGGCTCCCCCTGACGCTCCCGCCAGACCCACCGGATCGTCAATGCTCTCGACGAACGCTATGACGTCTTCCTCGGTGCGCTCGAGGGACTGGTCAGGGTGATCATCGCTCAATCCCCGGCCACGCGTGCTCATCAGGTAACAGGTGAAACGGTCGCTGAGAAACGACAACGCGGCATCCCAGTCGAGGACGCCGTCGCCGAGGCCGGCGTGGACGAGTACGAGCGGTGGCCCGTGTCCACGGACGTGGCCTGCGATCTCTGTACCGTCGTCCGAGACGGCTCGGTGAACGTCCAGTTCCTCGGCAGAGTGTGGTGGGGTTTCATCCATGAGATAGCTCACGTACATCTCTTATGCGAGTCACTCACATTGCGCTATCTCCTGAAAAATTTGCAGGAGTTGACCGATCTGTAGGGGTTGACCAGGCAGGTTCCGGGAGAAAAAGTCGGTGAGCGATATGCGCACTGTATCTCGCATACGTCATTGTGATACTAGATAGACACGACTGTTTCACTGTGTTCGGTGAGAGCGTCGTCCTTTTCGAGTGTATCGGAGCGAACTCGCGACTCGACGATCGAAGCCCTACTCGGAGAGATCGTTCCAGAAGCGTGTAGATCCTCACCTCCAAACCGAGCGGCCCCGGTGGTCTGTCCGGCTGCGAGGGACGGTCGGGTACGACGATCCCTCTCGTACGGAGTGTTGTACCGTTTTATCCGTCGTCGCCCGGCCGGTCGGCGAACGAGCGGTCAGAGACGACACCAGTGCGTATCATAGGGATCATCGTAGCCACCCAGAGATCTCGGTGGCCGATCGACTGACCCCGTCTGTCGGTCCCGAATTGGGAAATCTATGAACTTCTACGATGATCCCTATCAGACCTCGTACTCGGCCAGGACGTGCGAGGTCCCGCTCTCGGAGCCCGTCCAGACGATCCGGACCGTCTCGTCGGTCGGCTCGACCATGAGCGACGTCCCGACGCGCGATCCGTCCGCGAGGGCGTCCGCGTCGGCGACGCCGTGGACGGTGAGCGTCCCCGCCTCGATCGCTCCGCCGTGGGTGTGGGTGACCGTCAGCTCGTCGCCCGACGAGGAGAACGAGTAGCTCACCGTCGGTGCCGGCTCCGGCGGCCCGAAGCCGAGCAGCATCGCCCCCGCCACTCCGGCGAGCGTGACCGTGATCGCGACCAGCAGCACGACCCCCACGACCGGCGAGACGGCGCGTTCCCCCTCTCCCCCCTCACTCCCCAGGTCATACCCGAACGGAATGGGGAGACGGAAATAGGTATGATGCGCCGGAAGTCGTTAGTCGGCCGGTAAGCGACCGGGTAGTTGAGCGGATACTTCCGTACCGGGTCCCTAAGCGGCGTATGTCCCAAGAGGTACAGGTCGAGACGGAACGGGAACTCGAGCGGACCCTCGGCCTGACGGCCGCACTGGCCATCGGGATCGGGACGATGATCGGCGCCGGCATCTTCGTCTTCCCGGGGATCGCCGCGGGGCGGGCGGGGCCGGCCGCGGCCGCGTCGTTCGCCATCGGTGCGGTGATCGCGCTGCTCGTCGCGCTCCCCGCGTCCGAACTCGCGACGGCGATGCCGAAGAGCGGCGGCGGCTACTACTTCATCTCGCGGGGGTTCGGCGCGTTCCTCGGCTGTCTCGTGGGCCTGAGCCTCTGGACCGGGCTGGTGTTCGCCTCCGCGTTCTACCTCGTCGGCTTCGGTGAGTACGCCGCGGCGCTCGCCGGGGTCGGCGATCGCTGGTTCGTCACGGCCGTCGCGCTCGTCGGCGGGGTCGTCCTCACGGCGGTGAGCGTCGGGGGGACCGAGAAGGCGGGAGAGCTCCAGAACGGCATCGTCACGCTCTTGCTCTCGATCCTGGTCGTCTTCCTCGCCTACGGCGTGCTCGACTCCCTGGGCGTCTTCGGGGCCGAACAGGTCCCCGAGCGGTTCGCCCCGTTCGGTCTCGCCCCGGTCTTCACGACCGCGGCGCTCGTGTTCACCTCCTACCTCGGCTTCGTCCAGGTCGCGACCGTCGCGGGCGAGATCAAAGAACCCGGCAGGAACCTCCCGATCGCGATGGTCGGGAGCGTGCTCGTCGTCGGAACGCTCTACGTCGTGATGATCTACGTCTCGACGAGCGCGTTCGGCGCCGAACGGCTGGCCGAACTCGGCGAGACGGCCCCCGTCGAGGTCGCGCGCTCGTACGGGGGCACGCCCGGCGCGA
>SKXI01000034.1 GCA_007128515.1 Halococcaceae archaeon
ATCGTCCGTGGCCGTTTTGCCACTCGCGGCTCGTCGCTTCGCTCCTCGCGTACTCGTGGCAAAAGCGGGCCGGGCGCGATTTGAACACGCGACCGACGGATTAAGAGTCCGTCGCTCTGCCGGACTGAGCTACCGGCCCTCACCATCTCTCGCCCCGCCATCGTTATAAGAATTGAGATTCCACCGACCGATCCGAACGGTTAACAGCGTTCCGGGTCACCTCGTCGTAATGTCTCCGGACCTCCCAGGCGACGGGTTTCGAGCGTTCCTCGACCGACTCCTCCGCTTCGATACGACGGACGGGAACGAGGCCGATGCCCAGGCGTGGGTCGCGGAGGAACTCGACCGGATGGGCTTCGAGGTCTACGAGTGGGAGGCCGACGCCGAGACGCTCTCCGAACACCCCTCGTTTCCGGACGACCCGGGGGAGATCGACGTCGAGGGCCGACCGAGCGTCGGGGGTGTCCTCGACCTCGGATCGGGCGGGAGGACGCTCGCGCTCAACGGGCACGTCGACGTGGTCCCTGCCGACCGGGAGAGCTGGTCCTCCGATCCGTTCGACCCGGTCTGGGAGGGCGACCGGCTCACCGCACGCGGAGCGGTCGACATGAAGAGCGGGCTCGCAGCGTGCGTCTTCGCGGCGCTCGCGCTCGCCGAGGCCGACGAGCTATCGGGGCGAGTGGTCGTCGAGAGCGTCGCCGGCGAGGAGGAAGGTGGCATCGGGGCGGCCGCGGCGGCGCTCTCGAACCCGTATCCGTTCGAGCGCGACGCGGCGATCGTCGCCGAGCCGACGGACCTGGTGCCGGTGATCGTGACCGAGGGATCGTTGATGAAACGGCTTCGCCTCCGGGGGCGGTCGGCTCACGCGGCGACGACCTGGCGTGGCGAATCGGTTCTGCCCCACTTCGAACGGATCCGCCGGGCCTTCTCTGAGCTCGAAACAGAGCGCAGCGAACGCGTGAGACATCCCCTGTACCGGGAGTTCCCGGTCCCGTGGCCGGTCAACTGCGGGACCGTGCGAGCGGGGTCGTGGGCCTCCTCGGTACCGGCGACGCTGGAGGCGGAGTTCCGCATCGGCGTCGCACCCGGCGAGACCGTAGACGAGGTCGAGAGGGAGTTCGAGAAGCGACTCGCGGACGTCGTCGCCGAGAGCGAGTGGCTCGGCGAGCACCCGCCGTCGTTCGAGCGCTTTTCGATCCAGTTCGAACCCGCCGAGACCGATCCCGAGGAGCCGGTCGTCCGGGCCGTGAGCAACGCGCTCGGCGCGAGCGGTCGAACGGGGGAGCCGAGAGGGGCGACCTACGGGGCTGACTCGCGACACTACGTCGAGGCGGGGATCCCGACGGTGCTGTTCGGCCCCGGGAACATCGATCAGGCACACTTCCCCGACGAGACGATCGAAGTATCCGAGCTCGCCGAGGGGACACGGCTGCTCGCCGACGCCGCCGCCCGCTACCTATCGGAAGCGTGACTGCGGCCGTCTGAGGTTCTGCTCGTCGATCCACTCCCGGAGTACCCGGTTCGTGAGCGCACCGGGCTCGACCTGGTCGTAGGCGGCGAGCCGGCGGAGGTCGCGGTAGGTCTCGGGATCGAGCGTGAGCGTCAGCTCCCCGATCGTGACCCCTCGCTCCGCGAGCGCGCCCTCGATCGACCGTCCGTCGTTGATCTCGCTCGCGATGGCCCGGATCTCGCGTACCGTGAGGTCGTTGTCGATCGTCGCCCACGCGAGCTGGTAGCGTGCCTCGCCGCCGACCCGAGCGATGTGTTTCGCCGCGGTCGGCGCGATGTCGCCCATCGCGACGTGTCTCCGGATCGACTGGGGGAGGTCGTGCACCCGTGCCCACTTCCTGACGAAGGAGACGGTGACGTCGCCACCGGCCCGCTCGACGGCCTCCTTGTACGAGCCGACGCCGCGCACGAGCGCCGCACACGCGGCGGCCCCACGCAGCATGAAGATGTTGTCCTCGTTCACCGCGCCCTCGGCGAACTGTCGGACGATCCGAGCGGCCTCGGCGACGCTCTCCGGGTCGTCCGGGTCGAAGCCGACCGCCTCGCGTGCCCGCTCGCCCGTGATCGACTCGTCGCCCCGGACGACCGGGGTACCGACCGGCGAGCGACGCTCGCTCGGTACGTCCCGTTTACGTCCCTCGGACGTCATTGCTCACCTCTTCACCCGCGCGAACAAAAAGTCGCTGCCTCATTGTGATGGTTGCGACCGTGTACCGGTTCGACCGCACGTCGGCGTGCGGTTGATACAGGGTCGACTCGCAACCACCACTCTCACTCCTCGCGGTGATCCGAGAGGTGCTCCCAGATCTCCGTACAGCCCGCACCCACCGGGACGTCGCGGAGGTGCTCGTCGTCGCGGTCGTCGCCGTCGTCGACCGCCGTCGTCTCGTCGGCGCTCTCGACGCACGCGTCCGTCATCGCCCGCTGTCTCCTTCGTAGAGCTCGGGTGCGACGTCCGCCGGCGCGTGCTGTCGTCTCTCGTCCGATCGTCGCCGTGTCATTACCCACGGTTCGTCGCTCGTCCGAATAAGGCCGCCCTCACTCACAATCACTACCCCATCTGCCGTCTGTCGGCGACGTTTGACGGTATCTACGTCGTGCCCTTCGGGTTAAATCAACGGCCGTCGTGCGATCTGCCGCCCGCGTCGCGTCATCGGGGCCGGTGGGGGTTCCCCGGAGCGATGGGCTTTGATAGCTCGAACCGGTACTGGGCTCATGACGGTCTCCGTGCGGACGTTCGACGACGGGGCGTGGGTGAGCGTGGACAACGAGCGCGTCGTCGGGGTGAGCGAGCTCTGGCGGCTCTCGGGGTTCTGTCCCTGCGAGGTGGGCGACGTGATGCTCGAGGCGTTCGTCGAAGCCGACTCGACGGACGAGGAGGTGAAAGCGAGCGCGGTCGGCCGGTGTATCGCCTGTGGCGAGAGCGGCTCGATGGGCTGGCTCACGGTCGGCCGGCTGGTCGACGGCGAGTTCCGGAGAACGGACCCGAACGAGGTCCAGTCGCACACGGCCGAGCCGTGAGCAAGCTTCGCCGGTAGACAGGAGCCGCGGGGAATGGTGACGGGACGGCCGAACGTATGAGGTGCACTCCCCTGTCTCCCCCAATGCCGAGCGACGTCGAGCAGTGGAAAGACGAGATCTACGGAACGGACATCAGAGCGCACATCGAGCGGTTCGCCGAGGAGGGCTGGGAGTCGATCCCCGACGACGAGACGGGCGCCTGGTTCGAGCGCTTCAAGTGGTACGGGCTGTACCACCAGCGCGCCGGCCAGGAGAGCTACTTCATGATGCGGATCGGCCCGCCTGGCGGCGTGTTGAAACCGGGACAGTTCCGCACCATGGCCGAGATCGCGAGGGAGTTCTCGACCGGACCGGCGGAGAACCCGATCTTCGGCAACGGCTGGCTCGACGTCACGACCAGACAGGCGATCCAGCTCCACTGGATCAATCTGGAGGACGTCCCCGAGATCTTCGAGCGGCTCGAGGCCTCCGGACTCTCGACGATCCAGGCGTGTGGGGACTCCTGGCGAAACATCGTGGGCTGTCCGGTCGCCGGGAAGGACAGACACGAGTTCGTCGACGCCGAGACGCTCGCCGACGACCTCCACGACGCGTTCAAGGGCAACAGCGAACACTCGAACCTGCCCCGGAAGTGGAAGGTCTCGGTGACGGGCTGCCGCGAGGGTTGCGGGCAGGGCGACATCAACGACCTCGCGTTCGAGCCCGCCGAGAGGGAGGTCGACGGGGAGGCGGTTCGAGGGTACAACGTCCGGGTCGGCGGCGGCCTCGCGCGTAACGAACCCCGCTTCGCGAAGGAGATCGACGTCTTCGTCACGCCCGAGGAGGCCGTCGACGTCGCCGCCGGGATCAGCGCGCTCTTTCGCGACCACGGCGACCGCGAGAACCGCTACAACGCGAGGATCAAGTTCCTGATGGACGAGTGGGGCCCCGAGAAGTTCCGTCGCGTCCTCCAGGACGACTACGTCGACTTCGAGCTGCCCTCGGCGGGCGAGGACCTCCGCTCGGAGTACAGCTACAACGCCGGCACCACGCACGGCCACGGGGACCACGTCGGCGTCCACGAGCAGCGGGATGGAGACAACTACGTCGGGCTGAACGTTTTGGTGGGACGGATCGGCGCCGACGAGGCACTCGAGCTCGCCGACGTCGCCGACGAGTACGGGTCGGGCGAGGTACGCCTCACCCAGCGTCAGAACGTGATCCTCACGGACGTCCCGGACGAGAACGTCGACGAGCTGCTCGCGGAGCCCGTTCTGGAGCACTACAGCCCCGACCCAGACGCGTTCCAGCGCGGGTCGATCGCCTGTACGGGGACGGAGTTCTGCTCGCTGTCGATCGTCGAGACGAAGAACCGCCAGGTGCGGTACTCACGCTGGCTGACCGAGAACGTCTCGCTCCCGGCGGACGTCGAGGACTTCCACATCCACCTCTCGGGTTGTACTGCCTCCTGCGCGCAGCCACAGATCGCCGACGTCTCGCTGCGCGGGATGAAGACCAGGAAGGACGGTGAGCCGGTCGAGGCGTTCGACATCGGGCTCGCCGGTGGGCTCGGGGAACGGCCGCAGTTCGCCCAGTGGGTCCGTCAGCGTGTGCCCGCCGACGAGGTGCCGGGCGCGATCGAGCACCTCGTCGAGACCTACGTCGCGGAGCGAGAGGGCGAGGAGACGTTCCGCGAGTTCGCACGCGACATGGACGAGGAGGAACTCGCCGCGCTCTGCGAGCCGAAGGAGACGAGCTACGAGGACGGCTTCCTCCACAACACGAAGCGGACCTGGTACCCGTACGCCGAGGACGACGACCTCGACGCGAGCCCCGCGCCGACGAACCCGGACGACACGCCGGTCTCCGCTGACGACTGATCGCGCCGCGACGGAGGCGAGGCGCACACGCGGTCGTAGCGGAGTATGCGGACGATTGACTCGGGTGAGTCGGGGGCGAACTCGCACAGTCGTCCCCGGAGCGAGCCGAGGACCGATGAGCTGGACGAACCGCCGAGCGCCGGCGTGTCGGCGGTCGTGGTACCGCGACCCTCGCAAGCGCTTTACCCTTGCCGCGTCCACGTTCGTTCGTAATGGCGACCGGCAAAGTTGACTTCTTCAACGACACAGGCGGCTACGGTTTCATTTCCACCGAGGATGCTGACGACGACGTGTTCTTCCACATGGAGGACGTCGGCGGTGAAGACCTGACCGAAGGCACCGAGATCGAATTCG
>SKXI01000225.1 GCA_007128515.1 Halococcaceae archaeon
ATCGGCTACGTCTCCCAGCAGGCGACGAACCGGGGCAAGACGATGCCGGTCACGGTCCGCGAGTGCGTCCGGATGGGCCGGTTCGCCCACGTCGGCCGCGGCCGCCTCGGCGAGGCCGACCGCGAAGCGGTCGCCGGTGCGCTCGAACGGGTGGGGATCGCCGACCTCGCGGACCGGCGGATCGGTCAGCTCTCGGGCGGCCAGCGCCAGCGGGCGTACATCGCACGGGCGCTCGCGGGCGAGGCGGACCTGCTCGCGCTCGACGAACCCGCAGTCGGCGTCGACGCGGAGTCGAGGGACGCCTTCTACGACCTGCTCGACCAGCTGAACGCCGCCGGTATCACCATCGTCCTGATCGAACACGACATCGGCGTCGTGACCGACCACGCCGACCACATCGCCTGTCTCAACACCGAACTCTACCACCACGGTAGCACCGAGGGGTTCGTCGAGAGCGACGCGCTCACCCGGGCCTACGGGAAGACGGCGCGGATCGTCACCCACGACCACCAATGAGCCTGGACACCGACCACGTCGACGATCCCGACGGCTCGTTCGTGGAGTCGACCGGTCCGTTCGGACCGCACGGCGTCCGTGGGGCGGTCGAACTCGCCGGGATCGCCCTCACGTCGCTGCTCGCGGTGATCATGCTCTCGTTCATCGCGCTCTACTGGCTGCGCGACACCGCCCTCGGCGCGCCCGCCTACGAGCAGTTCATGATCGCCGGGCAGTGGGTCGACGTCTATTTGGGAACGCGCGTGTTCAGACATCCCTTCATGTGGCAGTCGCTCGCAACAGGCGTGCTGATCGGGGTCGTCGCCCCGATGGTCGGCACGTTCGTCGTCCACCGCGAGATGGCGCTGATAGGCGAGACGCTCGCACACACCGCGTTCGCGGGCGTCGCCGTCGGCCTGCTCGTCGGCGGCTTCTTCGGCTGGAGCGGATCGCTTCTGCTCGTCGCGCTCGTCGTGAGCGTCCTCGGCGCGCTCGCGCTCCAGTGGCTCACCGAGAACACGAACAGCTACGGCGACGTTCCGATCGCGATCATGCTCTCGGGCAGTTTCGCCGTCGGGACGCTGCTCATCAGCTGGGGCCGCGATTTCATGTCGGTGACGATCGACATCGAGGGCTACCTCTTCGGGAGCCTGGCGATCGTCACGGCCGGCGGGGCGCGGCTGATGGCGGTACTCAGCGTCCTCGTCGTGGCGCTCGTCGTCTACAACTACAACCAGCTCCTGTTCGTCACCTTCGACGAGCAGGCCGCCCAGGTCGCTGGCTTCGAGGTCCGCTGGTACAACGCACTGCTGATCGTGATGACGGCGGTGGTCGTCGTCGGTGCGATGCAGATCCTCGGCGTGATCCTCGTCGCCGCGATGCTCGTCGTGCCGGTCGCCGCCGCCTCGCAGGTCGCACTGAGCTTCCGGGAGACGCTCGTCCTCTCGATACTGTTCGGTCAGCTCTCGATCCTCGGTGGGTTCGCCTTCGCCATCGGCGTCAGTCTCCCGCCGGGCGGCTCGATCGTCGTCGTCGCCATCGCGATCTACCTCCTCTGTATCCTCCTCTCGGATCGGTCGGTCGCCGCGCTGTCGGTCCACTGATAGGGATCATCGTAGAAGTTCATAGATTTCCCAATTCGGGACCGACAGACGGGGTCAGTCGATCGGCCACCGAGATCTCTGGGTGGCTACGATGATCCCTATGACCGACGTCGTCGCCCGATCCCGGGGTTCGATCGCCCTTCGCGACGGTCGGTCCGATCGGACGAACGAGCCACGTCCCTGGGTCCCGAACGGACGTGGAGGTTAAGCCCGATCGGCGGCTACCACGGTCATGTCCTGGTACGCGCTCGTCGCCGCCCGCCAGGCCGTCGGGGCGACGCGAGCGCTGCTCGTCGGGCGGTCGATCCCCGATTGGGCTCGGTTGGCGGTGCTCACCGTCTTCGTCGGCGGGCCGACGACGACCCTCGTCGCGGACTTCAACCGTAGCGATCCCCTCGCCGCGGAACTCGCCGCGGTCGACCTCGCCGACCCGGGGGTGGTGCCGGCAGCCCTCCTCGCGCTGCTGGTCGGGACGCTCGCCCTCTCGGTCTTCCTGCTCGCGGGCGCTGTCTTCGAGTTCGTCGTCCTCGAGACGCTTCGCGGGCGACCGATCGGCGTCCTCACACCGGTCGCCGGCAACGTCCGCCCGGGTCTCGACCTCTTCGCCTTCCGCCTCGGGGTCTACGGGGTCGTGGTCGCAACGCTCGTCCTGGCGCTCGCGATCCTCGGCGTCGAGCGAACGGACGGTCGCCCCGTCGCGCTCGCCTCGTTCTCGGTCGCGACCGTCGGGGTCTTCGGGCTGGTCCTCTCGCGGACGACCTCCCGTCTGGTCGCCCCGATAATGCTCGTCGAGGGGTGTTCGCTCCGCGAGGGCTGGCGGCGCCTCCTCGCCAGGGTCGAGACCCACCCGGGGGAGTACGCCGTCTACCTCGCCGTCGACCTCGCCGCGTTCACGCTCGTGATCGTCTTCGGGACCGCGCTCGGCGGTCTCGCGGCACTGGCCGTCGCGCTCCCCCTGGGTGCGTTCGGCCTCGGCGTCGGAAGCGTGCTCGTGGCGAGCGGGCTCTCCACGGCGGTCGTCACGACCGTGACAGGCCTCCTGCTCGTCCCCCCCTACCTCGTCGGCGCGCTCGCGCTCGTTGCCCTCGTGCACGTCCCTGCCACGGTCTACGTCAGGTACCTCGCGCTGTTGACCCTCTCGAAGACCGATCGACGATACGCCCACGGCGGAGACGGTCCCCTCGACGGGTGAGCTCCGATCGAAAGAGGCGGTTGAACCGCCGGGGCGACGGGATCCGGGCAGGATCGTCGGCCCCATGCCGGCTGTCAGAGGCACTCCGGCGAGCGATGGTACTCCCCTGGGCCTCTTTACACCATCCACCGGGACGGACATCAGGTGCTGATTTCTAATATATAAATATTGTGCTACCGATCTCCGGCCGTCCCCCGACCTATCCGTCAACTATTACACCCGGCCGGCCGATGTGCCCGCATGGACCGTATCCCGGAGAACATCACGACCCTGGTCGGTCGTGAAGTCTACTCGAACAACGGCGTCTTCGTCGGCGAGATCGAGGACGTCAGACTCGACCTCGATTCGGAACTCGTGACTGGACTGGCCCTCGGCAGGACGAACGACGAACTGTTCGCCGACTACACCGGCGGTACCCGCGGCGTGATGATCCCCTACCGCTGGGTGCGGTCGGTCGGGGACATCGTCCTCGTGAACGACGTCGTCGAGCGGCTGAAAGAGACCGACGAGACGGAACACGACGCCGAAGAGGAACTCGCCGCTTAGGAGCCGTTCTCGCTCTCGACACCCATCGCGTCGAAGAGCTTTCGCCGGACCGCTTCCCTCGTGAGCTCGAGCAACGTTTCCTCGCTCGCCTCGACGCCGGTGAACAGCCCCAGCGGGATCTCCACGCTCGCCTGCGTCGAGTGGCCGACGGTCTCGCCGATCTCCGAGAAGGCGTCGCTGAGCACCCGGCCGATGTTCAGCCGGATGTCCTTCGACCGGGCGGCGAGGTAGATCGTGTCGTCGGCGATGCCGAAGACGGCTGTCGTGGTGATCCCTTCGAGGTTGAGCAGGTGCTGTGCGGCCTGTTCGACCGCCTCTCGATCCCGGACGAAGCCGGCGTTCGAGGCGAGGTGACTCCCCTGGACCTCCCGGTTCTGGATCGCCTCGGCGAGCACGTCGAGCGTCTCCGGGCTCATCGAGGGCGACTCGACCTGTTCGAGCGTGTCGTGGTTCGCGAACGGGTAGAGATACGCCGCCGCGGTCAGATCCGCCGGCGTCGTATCGCGCTTGAAGTCGAGCGTCTCGGCGCGGATCCCGTAGAGCAGCGCGGTCGCGACCGTCTCGTCGACCGAGACGTCGAACTCCTGGACGTACTTCGTGAGGATCGTCGAGGTCGAGGTCATCTGCGGCCTGACGTCGACGAACGCGACGTCGTCGCCGACGTCGACGTCCTGGTGATCGATCAGGACGTCGACCGAGAGCTCGAGGTCGCTGCCCAGCACCGAGCCGTCGACGAGCGCGACCGTTTCGTACCCCGAGAGCGGGTTCTCCGCCTCGCGGTCGACCGCGATCATCTCGACGTCGAGCAGGTTGACGAACGCACGGTTCTCCTGGTGGCCGACCTCGCCGAGGTAGAGGATGTCGGCCTCGACGTCGAGGTGGGCCGCGATCGCCCGCAGCGCGACCGCGCTCGCGATCGAGTCCGGGTCGGGGTTGTCGGGCGTGAGGATCCCCATACGCGATCCGGTCGCCTCGATCACCTCCGCGAGCTGACTGGCTTTGTGCTCGAGTTCGCCGGATTCGAGCGCCCGGAGCGCGGAGTCGGCGATCACGGCCGCGGGGTTGATCACGGTGTCCGCGCCGACGGCGGCGAGTTCGTCGCCGGTCACCGGGTCGCTCGCGCGTGCGACGACGAACTGGGTGCCGTTGCGCTCGCGGATGTTCCTGACCGCGGCCTCGTTCGCCTCCACGTCCGAAGAGAGGATGAGAATGATGTCGTGGCGGGTCGCGGCCTCGGCGACCTCCTCCTCCCGGATGTCGCCGACCTGTGCGTTCAGGTCCTGATCACGCAGGGTCTCTACGCGGTCGGCGTCGCGGTCGATGATCAGTACGTCCCGCCCCTGGTCGACCAACTCCTCCGCGACCGCGTGGCCGACGCTGCCACAGCCGAGGATCGCGTAGGAAGACATCGCGGATACGGGTACCCCAGCACTCATTGCCCCTACTATCCACGGTCGTTACTTAAGCCTCCCCTTCCGGTCAAGTCCCCGGACCGGGAGAAAGGAAACGTATTTCCTCGCCGCGCTAAAAGTTCGAACCGAGGGCCGGTAGCTCAGTCCGGCAGAGCGTCTGGCTTTTAACCAGATGGTCGTGGGTTCGAATCCCATCCGGCCCGTTGCTGGCCGCGAACGGACGTGAGCGACCGCGACGGTCACGAGAGGTTCGAACCCTGCCGGACGCGCACAGCGAACGGAGTGAGCGAGCACGTCCGGGATCGGTTCGAATCCCATCCGGCCCGTCGACGCACCGCGAACACGTCCGTGAGCGGTGCGAAGGGTATCCCGGTGGGTCTCGAACGACGGCAGTCGCAGTTCACGCGAGTGCAACGAGCGTGAAACGTCTGCAGGTGGTTCGAATCCCATCCGGCCCGTGGGTTCACGGACGGAGCGCCCGTCGCGGACCACC
>SKXI01000193.1 GCA_007128515.1 Halococcaceae archaeon
AGCAGTTCGAGGGCCTCGAGACGTGGACCGACGCCGTCTACTACGTGATCGTCTCCATCGCGACCGTCGGCTACGGCGACATCGCGCCGCTGTCGGCCGAGGCGCGCTGGTTCTCGCTCTCGGTCATCCTCCTCGGGACGGGTGCGTTCACGGCGGCCATCGGCGCGCTCGTCATCCCGGCGATCGAATCCCGAATGGCCGCCGCCGTCGGACAGATGACACCATCCGAACTCACACTGCTCGAGGACCACGTGCTCGTCCTCGGCTACAGCGAGATCACGGAATCGGTACTCGACGAACTCGGCGATAGCGACGTCGTGGTCGTGACGCCGGATTCGGACGCCGCGTCGGGGCTCGACGACCGCGACGTGAACGTCATAACCGGGGATCCGACGACCGCGGAGACACTCGAGGACGCCCGGATCGACGAGGCCAGCGGCGTCGTCGTCGCGACGCTCGACGACGCACAGGACGTCCTCGCGGTGCTCGCCGCACGGACGGCGAATCCGGAGGTACGGATCGTGGCCGCGGCGGTGGGCACCGACCACCTCGACAAGCTCGAGCGGGTCGGCGCCGACGACGTCATCAGCCTGATGGCAGTCGGCGGACGCGTGCTCGGGCAGTCGGTACTGTCGAGGGGAGAGGCGTCCTCGGTGGTCGACCCCGACGACGAGTCCCGACGGGGATCGTCGTAGCCATCCGGATCTCCAAGGTGTACACACCATCGACGTCGCTCGATTCGGGTTCGATACACTGTGGACTCCTACGATGATCCCTCCGAGTTCGTCGGTACTGCTATGTGTCCCGACCGTGAGGGGTTCCCATGGGGCTCTACGGGACGAGCCGCGCCGAACGACTGCTCCAGAGGCTACTGGTCCCCCTCTTCGCGCTCTCCGGGTCGGTCGTCGTCGCCGGCTTCTTCTTCCCCGAACTCGTGGGATCGGTCGTCACGGGGGCCGGCTGGCTCGTCGTCTCGCTGCTGTTTTTCGGCTCCGGCCTGTCGTACCTGGCGGTCTTGCCGACCCCCGAGGCGCGGGAGCCCGACCGGTTCGACCCGAGCGCGCTGCTTCGGGTGCGCCGGGTCGGATTCGGCGAGCCGGTTCGGTCGTTCCTCTCCCGCCAGGACCCCGTCGTCTTCGGCGTTCCCATCGCGGTGTTCGGACTCTTCTTCCTCTCACAGCTCCTCGCCCCCGAGACCACGGTCGCCGCCGTCGAAACCCTGCGCTGGGTCGTCCTCTCGGACCTCGGACCCCTGTTCGTCGTCACGACCCTCGTCTCGGTCTGTTTCTGTCTCTGGCTGCTCGTCGGCCCGTGGGGAGAGATCAGGCTCGGCGGACCCGACGCGGAGCCGACGTACACCTACCCGGTCTACTTCACGATGTTCTTCACCGCGGGCATCGCCGCGGGAATCGTCGTCTGGGGGCCCGCCGAGGCGCTGTTTCACTACGACCAGCCCCCGCCGATGACCGGCGTCGAGCCGCGATCGGAGGGGGCGATCGCCACGGCGCTCGTCTACGCGCTCTTTCACTGGGGCTTCTCCGCCTGGAGCGCCTACGTCGTCGTCGGGGTCCCGATCGCCTACTACGTCTACGAGCGGGGCGCGCCGCTTCGCGTCTCCTCGATCCTGACGCCGTTTCTCGGCGTCGAGAACCTCGACTCCGGCTGGTGTCGGCTCGTCGACCTGCTCGCGGTGCTCGCGACGATCGGCGGCATCGCCACCTCCGTCGCGCTCGTCTCCGGGCAGTTCCTCTCCGGGATCGACCACCAGTGGGCGGTCGACGTCGACACCTTCGGCTCGCTGCTGTTCGTCTCCGGGCTGATCGCGATCGTCGTCGTCTCGGCACAGAGCGGCGTCCACCGCGGTATCCGGCGGATCGCCGACGTCACGATCGTCCTGTTCGCCCTGTTCGCGCTGGTGCTGGTCGCGGTCGGCCCCCGCTCGTTCGTCGCCGAGCGGGGCGTCGAGGCGGTCGGGGGCTACGCCGTCGGCTTCGTCCCGATGAGCCTCGCGCTAGGCGAGGCCTGGACCGCCGAGTGGACCGTCTGGAACTGGGCGTGGTGGTTCTCGTGGGCGCCGTTCGCGGGGCTCTTCCTCGCCGCGCTCTCGCGCGGGCGGCGGATCCGGACGGTCGTGTTCACCGGCTTCGTGGCCACCGCCGCGGCGACGATGGCCTGGTTCCTCCTGATGGGCGCGACCGCCCTCGAGGTCCAACACAGCGGGCGTGCGGACGTGTTGGGAGCGATCGAGGCGGCGGGTGGCTCCGAGGCCGTCGCTGGCTTCCCCGTGTTCGAGGCCCTCGCGCTCGGCGACCTCCTGACCTTCCTCTTCCTCGCGCTCGTCCTGGTCTTCATGGTGAGTTCGGCCGACACCTCGACGCTCGTCGTCTCGGTGCTCGCGACGCGGCGCGAACGTGCGCCGACGACCGGCGCGATCGTCTTCTGGGGGGCGTTCCAGGGTGCGGTCGCGCTCTCGGTGGTGCTGACCGGGAGCGCCGAGGTGCTCCAGGCCGCCGCGGTGCTGACCGGCGGCCCGTTCGCGCTGGTGGCGATGTTCGCGCTGGTCGGTGTGATCGGATCGTTCCGCAGAGACGAGCGGGGCCACCGGTCGCTGATCGGAAAGCTCCGGTCGGCGGTCCGCGATCGGGGATCCGAGGAGTGAACCGACGCCCGGCTCAGGGCAGGTCGACCTCGATCCCTTCCTGCAGGCCCGCGGCTTTCACCGTGTTGTAGAGCAGCATCGTGATCGTCATCGGCCCGACCCCGCCGGGGACGGGCGTGATCGCGCTCGCCGTCTCCGCGGCGCTCTCGAACTCGACGTCACCGACCAGCTCGTAGCCCTTCTCCGTGTCCGCCTCCACGCGGTTGACCCCGACGTCGATCACGACGGTTCCCGGAGAGAGCATCGACCCGTCGATCATCCCGGGAACGCCGACCGCGGCGATAACGAGGTCGGCCTCGCGGGTCTTCGCCGCCAGGTCGTCGGTCCGGGAGTGACAGACCGTCACGGTGGCGTTTCCGCCGGGGGCCTTCTGGATGAGGAGGTTCGCCATCGGTTTGCCGACGATGTCCGACCGGCCGACGACGACCGCGTCCGTTCCCTCGGTATCGAAGTCGATCGCCTCCAGCAGTTTCTGGATCCCGTGGGGCGTACAGGGCTTGAAGCGGGCGTTTCCTGCGACGAGCAGGCCGACGTTCTCGGGGTGGAAGGCGTCGACGTCCTTTCGGGGGTCGACGCGCGAGAGCACCTCCCTCGTGTCCACCTGGTCCGGAACCGGCATCTGGACGAGGACCCCGTGGACCGAGGGGTCGTCGTTCAGCTCGTCGATTTTCCCGTACAGCTCCTCGGCCGGCGCGTCGGCGTCGATGTCGATGTGGCTGCCGTCGATGCCGACCTCCTCGCAGGCGCGCTGTTTCATCCCGACGTAGGTCTCGCTCGCCGGGTCGTCGCTCATCAGCACGGTCGCCAGTCCCGGGGTGACGCCCGCGTCGGCGAGCGCGTCGATGCTCCCCTGAAGTTCGCCCCGTATCGTTTCCGCTACCTCGTTGCCGTCGATTGTCTCTGTCATGGCTGTGGTGAGTCTGCCCGCGCCTCGGTGGTCGACCCTGCGTTGCGGACGTATTTCAATGTGGGTGACCGATCCACGAGCGGGGCGAGGGGGAACGAACCGGACCGGAGCCGAGCGACCGCGGGCCCGCCACCACACGGGAATCCACCCGGCACGGATCGGCGTTCCCGGTCGGTGGGAATCGGAGAACGGTTCTTTGTGAGGGGCGGTGACGGTCGATACGGGCAGAACGACAATGACAGGGATGGACACCCGAGAGAGCGACGGATGGAGAGAGCGATGAGCGAACGAGAGCTCCCGACGCGGGCGGGCACCGTGATCGTCGGGGCGGGTATCGTCGGCAACAGCCTCGCCTACCACCTCGGGGCGCAGGGGAGAGAGGACATCGTGCTGATCGACAAGGGTCCGTTGCCGGACCCCGGCGGCTCGACCGGCCACGCCTCGAACTTCATCTTCCCCGGCGAGCACTCGAAGGAGATGGCGCTGCTCACGAGGAACTCGCGCGAGCAGTACATCGAGGAGGGGACGTTCACGGAGAGCGGCGGCATTGAGGTCGCCCGGACCGCCGAACGCATCGACGAGTTCCACCGGCGCGCCCAGTCCGGGTCGGCGTGGGGGATCGAGTCGGAGGTGATCTCGACCGAGGAGGTCGCAGAGCGCGTCCCGTACATCGACGACGAGATCGTCACGGGCGGGCTCTGGGAGCCGGAGGCGGGGGTCTGTGACCCGCTTCGCTTCGGCGCGATCAAGCGCGAGCAGGCGACCGAGATGGGCGCGCTCACGACGGTCCCGAACACCGAGGTGCTCGACGTCGAGGTCGAGGGGGACGCGGTGAGCGCCGTCGTCACCGACCGCGGGCGGATCGAGACCGAGGAGCTGGTGATCGCGGCGGGGCTCTGGAGCCCGAAGCTGGCGCGGATGGCCGGGACCGAGATCCCGCTCACGCCCGCCGTCCACCAGCTGATCAGCGTCGGTCCGATCCCCCGATTCGAGGGAACGGAGGGCGAGATCGACTACCCGATCGTCCGCGACTCGGACACCCAGATGTACGAGCGCCAGAGCGGCAGCGAGATGGAGGTCGGCTCCTACGAGCACCGGCCGATCCTCTGGGACGTCGAGGAGGTTCCAGGGATCGACGAGGCGCCGCTCTCTCCCACACAGCCGCCGCTGACACAGGACGCGTTCGACCCGTCGATGGAACACGCACTGGAGATCATGCCGGCGGTGCTCGACGACCCCGACGTCGGCATCCGGCACGCGATCGACGGGCTGCTCTCGGTCACGCCCGACGGCATGCCGCTGGTCGGGCCGCTTCGGGAGGTGGAGGGGCTCTGGTCGGCCGCGGCGATCTGGATCAAGGAGGCGCCCGCGTTCGCGGAGAACGTCGCGCAGTGGATGACCCGGGGCTACCCCGAGGTCGACCTCCACGCCTCGAACGTCAACCGGTTCGACGAGTACGGCACCTCGCGGCGGTTCGTAAAGGAGCGTGCCCACGAGGGGTTCCAGAAGATCTACGGTATCGTCCACCCCGCAGAACAGTGGCAGTCCTCGCGGCCGCTCCGACAGAGCGGCTTCCACGACCGGCAGGCCGACCTCGGCGCGCGCTTCTTCGAGAGCGCCGGCTGGGAACGGCCACAGTGGTTCGAGTCGAACGAGGACCTGCTCGA
>SKXI01000019.1 GCA_007128515.1 Halococcaceae archaeon
CGATGAGAGAAGATTGATAATCGCGAGCGGGCTACCCCCGGTAGATGTCCATCGTCGACGAGGACACCGCCCGCGCGTTCAACAGCGGGAAGGAGTCCATCGGCGCGGTGCTCTCGACGATCCAGACGCATCTCCAGAAGGTCTTCATGGTCTTCGTCGTGGGCTTTCTGGGCACGTTCTGGTCGCTCAGGGCGTTCCTCTGGGACTGGCTCTACGGCGTGACGACCTCGCAGATGTCGCCCGAGGTGTTAGACCGGGTCCAGATCATCGTCACGACGCCGTTCGAGGTGATACTGCTCCAGGCGAAGATCGGGATCGTCGTCGGGATCATCGTCTCGATCCCGCCACTTCTGTACTTCGCCCGCCACGAGCTCCGCGACCGCGGGATGATGCCCGAGGCGCCGATCGCCCGCTGGAAGATCGCCGGGCTCGTGAGCATCTCCGGGCTCCTCTTCGTCGCCGGCGTCGCCTACGCCTACGCCTTCTTCTTCCCGCTCATCTTCCGCTTCCTCGCGGAGATCTCGATCGGCGCGGGCGTCGAACCCCACTGGTCGATCGTCATGTGGACGGAGTTCCTCGTCCTGCTCACCATCTCCTTCGGGCTGGCCGCACAGCTCCCGCTCGTGATGAGCACGCTCGCCTACGCCGAGATCGTCCCCTACGAGACGTTCAGGGACAAGTGGCGCTACGCGATCGTCGGGATCTTCGCCTTCGGCGCGCTCTTCTCGCCGCCGGACCCGATCTCGCAGGTGCTCTGGGCCGCCCCACTGGTGTTGCTCTACGCGGCGAGCCTCGCGCTGACGCGGACGATCGTCAACGTCAAACGCGGCGCTGCGGACGTGAGCGTCCGCGACGAGCTCCGCGCGCGCTGGAACGTCCTGCTCGCGATCCCACTCCTCGCCGCTGCGGGCGTCGTCGTGGCGATCGAGAGCACCCTCGGTACCACGATCGAGCGGACCGTCTTCCCGCTCGTTCCCGAAACCTACCGACCCGCCGGCTTCTTACCCGCTGAAGCGCTCTTCGGACTCCCACGGACCGAGACGCTCGCCGTCATCGGCACCCTCGTCTTCCTCGGGACGCTCGTGCTCACGACGGTCGTGGTGCTCTACCGGGCCGTGAACGCCGCGGCGCTCTCCTCGCCCGGCGAGTTCGGCGACCCGACGGCGATCGATCTCTCGGGGCTGGACGAGGCCGGGATCCGGGCCGCACCGGAGGCGGCGTTCGTCGAGTTGGGCGAGGACGAGGCGCTCGCGCTCGCCCGGGAGGCGATGGAGTCGGACGAACCCGAGAGAGCACAGGCGATCTTCGACCGGTTCGACGCCGCCCACGAGGGCGACGCGGCGGCCGACCCCGACGGCGACGCGGAGGCTGGCGAGGGAGCGCCGGCCGGCGCCGGTGAGGAGCCGGGCGTCGTCGAGGGCACCGCGACCGGAATGCTCGCGTCGTTCTCCGAGGAGCGCGACGAGGACGACATCGGCGGCTACATCTACGACATCAAGTTCATCCTCGGAACGCTCCGGACGCGGGGGTTCGTCATCGCCGCCGTCTTCGGGGTCGTCCTCGCGCTCTCGTTCACCGCGCTCTACTACGGCGGTCTGGGCTACCTCCAGGAGGACTTCGTCGACCGGATCCCCGCCGCCGCCATCGGCGCCGAGGACCTGAACATCATCAACCTCCACCCGGTCGAGGTGCTCATCTTCATGATCAAGCTGAGCACGCTCGCGGCGGCCATCGCCACCCTCCCGCTGGTGCTCTACTACGCCTGGCCGGCGCTGCGCGACCGTGGGCTCGCGAAGGGACATCGGAGCGTTCTCTTCACCTGGTCCACCGCGATGCTCGTCGCGTTCGTCGTGGGGACACTGATCGGCTACCTCTACATCGCGCCCGGCGTGATGTGGTTCCTCGTCGCCGACGCCGTCGCGGCGGAGATGATCATCTCCTATCGGATCGAGAGCTTCGCCTGGCTCGTGATGTACACGACGATCGGGGTCGGGCTTCTGGCCTGCGTCCCGATGGCGATGTGGATGCTCTATCGCGGTCGGATCGCCTCGTACGAGGGGCTCAGAGAGCGCTGGCGCGAGGTGACCATCGCCGTCTTCGCGGTCGCCGGCGTCTTCACCCCGGCCGGCGTGCTCACGATGTTCCTCGTCGCCATCCCGACGATGATCGCCTACTGGATCGGGCTGATCGGCCTCTGGTTCGTCACGCTCGGCGGCAGGCGGGACTGGCCAGGTCGAGGCCCCTCCGAGGGCTCGCCCGCCCTCCGGGTCGGCCTCGTCCTGTTCGTCGCCGCGATCGTCCTCGCGGGCGGTGCGGTCGCCGCCGGTCTCTTCGGGGGTGACGACCTCCAGGCGGAGATCACGGGGATAGCCGACGACGAGACGGAGGCCGACGACGAGACGGAGACCGACGACCTCGCCTCCGGTGCGAGCGGGAGCGACGACGACGAGACCGACGACGCGGCCACTCCGACGGGCGATGACGACGCCGACGATCCGCCGGGCGACGGAGCTGGCGATGCCGACGACGCCCCGGGATCGAACGGCGACGCGGATGCGGACGACGGCGACGACGCTGATGCCGACGGCATCGAGGACGACGGCACCGAAGAGGAGACCGACGAGGCTCCCGAAGACGACGACGGGGGAGACGAGGACGACCGAGAAGAGGATGAAGACGGGACCGATCAGGAGGAAGATGAGGACGAGGACGAGGAAGACGAAGACGAGGACGAGGACGACTCCGGCGTCGATATCAGGGAACCGGTCTCCGACGACGAGGAGTGATACTGTCGGCTGTAACTATGTGGAGATTCTCTCCGCCCCGTACCGGCGAGAATCTTCAACGACGTACAGCCGACAGTATGAGCTACTCGGCTTCGCCGGGTGCGGCGTCCTCGCTGATCGCGAGGGCGAACGAGGCGCCCTCCGCGTCCTCCGGTGCGCTCTCCGGATCGATGTACCCGACGCCGAACGCGGAGTAGACGGTGCCGGCCTCGGGTTCGATCGGGAACCGCCCGAGTGACTCCCCGTCCCGTTCGCCCTCGGCCGCGTGGACCTCGATCGTCGCCTCCCCCGGCGGGAGTTCGATCGTTCGACTCTCCGCGAACCCGAGCGAGGAGATGATCGTCTCGTCGCCGAGCGTCACGTCGACGGCCGGGGCGTCGGGTGAGGCGTGGACGCCCTGGATACGGGCGAGACCCTCGGGAGTCGGTCCGTGGTCGTCTTCGAGCCGGAGCACCGAGAGCGCACGGTCGCCGACCGCACACGCCTCGCCGAGCACCACGAGCGTGACCGGCCCGTCACCGACGTCGATCACCTCCTCGACGAGCGTCTCCCCCTCGCTCTCGATCGAGAACGGGTAGCTCCCGGACTCGACCGGTGCATCGGACCTTTCGATCGAGAACCGCTCCAGGTCGACGGTGTACTCCCCGACCGTCACCGCGACCGTCGAGACGTCCGGCGCGAAGTGCGCGACGCGAACCCGCGGTTCGGCGGCCTCCTCCGCCCGTTCGTCCCCGTCGTCCGCGAGTTCGTCCCCCTCGTCAGGATCGTCGCTTTCCTCCTCGCTCGCGACGACACCCGAACCACCCAGTACGACGACGCTCAGTCCGCCACCCACGACGGCCCGCCGTGTGTACGACTCCATATCGGATGTGGCAAGGCCCAGCGACGGGATAAATATACCTCTCCTGCCGTCTCCTCACCCCGTTCGGGCGACCTCGCCGACCGAACAGGCCTCGATCTCGATCGCCCACCGGCCGTCGGAGAAGGGAAAGGTCGCGGTGTTCTCCAGGGCGAAGACGTACTCGCCGGGATCGGCCTCGAACGTCCCCTCCAGACGGTCCTCTCGCCGACCGTCCACGACCGTCTCGCCGTCGGGACCCGTGATCGTGACCGTGGGATCCCGACCGGCGTCGGTCTCGAACGAGAGCGAGACCGAGCCCTCCTCGTCGAACTCGACGGCGTAGCGAAGCGACTCCCGCCAGCCGACCGTCTCCGTCGTCGAAACGAGCGTCTCACAGCCCTCGACCGCGACCGTCCCCGCTACCTCGTCCGCGACGCGCACCTCGTAGCGTCCGCGTTCGTCGAACGCGTGGACGAACGTCACCGTCTCCTCCCCCTCCCGGTCGACCTCGACTGTGGTCTCGTCGACCACCCTGCCGTCGACCTCCAGCGCCGCGTCGAACGTCCCCGGTCCGCCCGCGTTCGTCACGGTCGCGCTCGCCTCGACAGGCTCGCCGACGCTCGTCTCGGTGTCGAGCGTCGTCTCTCTCACCTCGAACTCGGGTGGCTCCGGTTCCACGACCACCGTCTCCGTCGCCCCACCGACGCCGATCTCGTACTCGCCGGGGGAGGTGATCGTGAGCCGGAAGGTCACCGTCTCCCGCTCGTCGGGTTCGACCCGGACCTCCTCTTCCCGGACGACCTCGCCGTCGGCGGTCAGCTCGACCGTGTAGAGCCCCGCCGTGTCGCCCTCGTTCTCGACGTCGACGGCGATCTCGATCGCATCGCCCTCGACGATCTCCCGCTCGTCGAAGCGGACATCGGTGACGTCGATCACCGGTCCGACCGACTCGGGCGTCTCCGTCGGGGTCTCCTCGTCCGTCTCCGTCGGGGTCTCCTCGTCCGTCTCGGGGGTCGTTTCCGTCGGCGAGGGGTTCTCCCCGCCGTCGCTCGCCGTCCCGTCCGTCCCGTCCGGCTCCTCGACCTCCTCGCTCGTACAGCCTGCGACCGCGCCGGAGAGCGCCACGGCACCCAGCGAGGCGAGCAGCCGGCGCCGATCGGCGTCGACGTCGTGGGGACCAATGCCCATGGTCCGGCCCAGGAGGTCCACCTACTTCACCCTCTCTACTGCCGGACGCGAGTCGAACGGGGGTCGCCGGATCGGTCGTACCGGACGCCGTCGTCCGTCGCCGTGGGTGTCACCCCTCGAACCCTGGCGTGGTCACGTCCTCGAGGACGGTCCGGTGGGCGCGTCGGCAGCCGGTTCGATCGGGTGCGAGAGCGCGACGTGCGCGGCAGCGGTGTCGAGGTCGGCGGTCGTAGCCGTCACCCGTCGGACGGAGAGCGAAAGAGCCTCGGTCGCTCACTCGAAGTCCCGGCGCATCGCGATCTCGAACCAGGGACAGAGCCTGAGCTGGCGGTACCACCGGGGGTGTTCGTAGAGCCGCTCGTAGGGCGCCCAGAGCACGCCCGCGACCTCGGCCTCGTCCGGGTCGA
>SKXI01000361.1 GCA_007128515.1 Halococcaceae archaeon
CCGGCCCGGAGCCGCTGTTCCCGGTCGGCTCGCTCGAGCGCCGTCCGCACGCTCGCCGCCAGCGCCTCGGCCACCTGTAGCTCGGCCGACTCCACGCCGGCGGGGACCACGACCGTCACCACGCCCGCCTGCCCGAGCGGGAGGTGGAGACAGCCGTGGCCGTCGCCCTCCGACGGCTCGGACACAGCGGGCTCCTGGCGGCGGAAGACCCGACCCGCCTGTGTCCGCTCCATCTCGAACGCCGGTCGGGAGTCGACGAACGAGCGGGCCTCCTCGGTCATGGCGACGACCTCGAAGCTGTTCTCGTTCGGGTCGTACAGCCGTACACACCCGATCTCGTACCCGAGGATCCGCCCGACCGCGTCCAGGGCGGTGTCGGCGATCTCGCGAGGGGTTTCCGCGAGCGTCAGCTCGTGGTTCGTCCGGTTCAACGCCTCGAGACGCCGCTCGTGACGCTTCCGTTCGGTGATGTCCCGCGTGTAGACGACGATCCCCCCGACGATCGGATCGTCGAGCAGGTTCCGGCCGCGGGCGTGGAGGGAGACCCACGAACCGTCGGCGTGCTCGAACCGACACTCGACCGTCGATCGGTGCCCGGCGTCCTCGCTCAGCCGTCGGAACTGCGACCTCACCGCGTCCCTGTCCTCGGGATGGACGTACTCGAGAACGTCCTCCCCGACCAGCTCCTCGGACCGGTAGCCGAGGACGTTCTCGACCGAGGGCGTGAGATACCGCAGCGTGCCATCGGGGTCGACGATCACGCTGACGTCCGTCGACTCCTCGATGAGCGTCTCGTACCGTTTCTGCTCGCGTTCCCTGGCCTTCCGCTCGATCGCGTGGTAGATCGTCCTGACGAGCAGTTCGGGCGTGATCTCGTCCTTCACGAGGTACTCCTCGGCGCCGATCCGAAGCGCCTCCATCGCGACCTCCCGGTCGAGCAGTCCCGTGAGCACGACGACCGGGATCGTCTCGGTCCGCTCGTAGACAGTCGAGAGCGTCTCGAGGCCCGAGCTGTCGGGGAGGTTGAGGTCCAGCAACAGCGCGTCGAAGCTCCTCTCCTCCAGCAGCCGTAGCCCCGGTTCGAGCTCCGTCACGTGGGTGAGCATCGGGGTCCCCCCGTCGGTCAGCCGTTCCCCCGCCAGCTCCCGGCCCCGGTCGAGCGAGCGATCCATCGCCTCTCGGAGCATCTCCCGGATGTACTCGGCGTCGGGGGGGTTGTCTTCGACGAGCAACAGCCGTGGGAACTGGTCCTGTGACATTTCTTGATCCCCGATCTACGTCGTCGTGTCGAGATACGACCGCTCGATCTCCGCGATCGTCCGCTCGAACGCGTCTACGTCCATGGGTTTCGTTCGGACCTCGTCGGTGCCGAGTGCCAGGGCCCGTTCCCTGTCCGCCTCGGAGGCGGAGTTCGTGAGGACGACGACCGGGAGGTCGGCGAACGCGGGCTCCCCCCGGAGGGACTCGAGTACATCGAAACCGGAGACGCCGGGGAGTCGCAGGTCCAGAAGCACGAGGTCGGGAACCGATCCCCGACTCGCACGCGAACGCAGGGTCGATATCGCCGTTTCGCCGTCTGAGACGGCCTCGATCGCGTGTTCGTCCCCGATCAGGTCGTGGATGAGACGGGCGTCCGCCTCGGTGTCCTCGACGACGAGAACGGTCGCCCCCGTCGCCGGTCGCCCCTCCCTCCCCGGGGCGTCGGTCGCTCGGACCGAGGAGCGTCGGTTCGCCGGCGGCTCGGTGGACCCGGCACCCTCCTCCGGGAGGCCACCCGGGCCGGTACACCGGAGCCCCGTGTAGACGACCGTCCGCCGGGCTCCGCCGGTCGGGGGTCCGGGCGGTGTCGGGTCTCGGATCGGGGCCCCCGGGTGCGCCGGGTCCGGAGTCGCCGGTCCGGGAGGCGTCGAGACTCGGATCGCTGGCCGTTTCGGCGCTCGTGCGGTCGCCGATACCCCCGCGGGCCGGACGTCGACTCCCGGCACCCGGAGGGTCGCGCCGCTCCGTGCCGCTGGTACCGACCGTTCGGCGTCTCCCGGGGCGTGAGAGCCACCACCCGGCCGGGAGGCGTCTGTCGCGTCGAGCGGCCGGCTCGACTCCACGGGCGGGCTCATGCGCGTCCCTCCCCGGGTTTCGGGAGGGTGAAGCGGACCACGGTTCCCTCGCCCCGTTCCGTCTCGACCCGGATCTCCCCGCCGTGGCGGTTGACGATCCGCTCGCAGAGCGCCAGCCCGATCCCGGTGCCGCCCTCGTTGCCGGTCGGGTGACCGCCGTCGGCGTGCAGCCGTTCGAAGATCGTGAACGCCCGGTCGGCCTCGTCGGGATCCATCCCGATCCCCCTGTCCGCGACCGCGAACTCCCACTCGTGGTCGGCCTCGCGGACCGAGACGTCGACCCGCGGCGGCTCCTCGCCCGAGTAGGCGATCGCGTTGTCGAGCAGGTTCTGGAAGACGGTCATGAGCTGGTTCGGATCGCCCTCGACCGTCGGGAGCTCCTCGGCGCTGATCTCGGCCCCGCTGTGCTCGATCGCCAGCTCGAGGTTCGACTCCGCTCGCTCGAGCACCTCGGAGACGTCGGTCGGCTCGAACGCCTCACCTCGCTGCTCGATCCGGGAGTACGCCAGCAGCCCCTCGATCAGCCCCTGCATCCTGGCCGAGGCGTCGACGGCGTACCCCACGTAGCGCCCTCCGTCCTCGTCCAGCTCCTCGGCGTACCGCCGCTCGAGCAGCTGCAGGTAGTTCGAGATGACCCGGAGCGGCTCCCGGAGGTCGTGGGAGGCGGCGGAGGCGAACTGCTCCAGCTCCCGCTGGCGCTCTTTGAGCGCTCGCTCCCGCCGGAGCTGGACCCGGAGCCGATCGGAGAGCTCCCGTTCGCGCGCGACGATGCGGAGGATCAGCACCACCGCCAGGCTCGCCGAGAGGTTCGCCGTCGTCTCCGGGTACTCGCCGAAGTCGTCGACGATCTCGATCGAGCCGGTCTGGTAGATCACGACGAGCTCGTTCGTCTGGTGGACGCCCATCGCGACCAGCACCACCACGAAGAGCAGCGGCCGCCAGTCCCGCCACCGGTAGACGAAGTAGAGCGTGTAGGCCGTCGCACTCACCAGGGCGATCAACGGCACCCATGAGAAGGCTATCGCCTTCCAGTGGAGCAGGCTCATGTCGATCTCACCGCGTCCGGCTGGTCGGCCGATCCGACGGTCCCCACTCGCGGTCGGTTTCCTCCCTATCGCGAGGTGGTATAACTCTTCGACCTAGGTGTCTCGGTTCCCGCGCCGGGGCCGGCCGAGCGAGGGCTCCTCGCCACGTGGATCCCGCCTCCGGACGGTCGCGAGCGTTCACCGGGATCGCGACCTGCACGGACGATCACCGATGGGAGACGACGACCGTCCGTATCAGACCTCCCCGCCACCCGCGGCCGCGATCCGCTCGTCCTGCTCCCGCGAGAGCGAGATGTCGACCATCCCGGCGTTCTCCTCGAGCTGCTCGACCGAGCGCGCGCCGACGATCGGTACGCAGGTGAAGCGCTCGCGGTCGGCCATCCAGCGAAGGGTGACCTGCGCCGGCGTCCCGCCCTCCTCCTCGGCGACCGACTCCACCGCCTCGAGCACCCCCCACTGCTCTTCGGAGAACTTCCCGTCCCAGCCGTAGCGGTCGCCGCGCGAGCCCTCCGGCGAGCCTTCGTCACGATCGTACTTCCCAGTGAGGAAGCCACCCTCGAGCGGCGAGTACGGACAGACCGCGAGCTCCTGGTCGGCACAGACCGAGAGGTACTCCGAGACCGGTTCGCGGTAGGCGGGGTTGTACCGCGGCTGGGTGACGTCGAAGCGCTCCAGCCCTTCGACGTCGCTCGTCCAGAGCGCCTTCGTGAGCTGCCAGGCGGCCATCGAACTCGCGCCGAGGTGGTTCACTTTCCCCTCGCGGACGAGGTCCGTGAGGACCGAGAGCGTCTCCTCGACCGGGGTCGCCTCGTCCCAGCGGTGGACGTAGTAGCAGTCGAGATAGTCGGTGCCGAGCCGTTCGAGGCTCCCCTCGATCTGCCTGCGGATGTGCTTTCGACCCAGTCCCCGGCCGTTCGGTCCCGGCTCTCCCCAGCCGTCGAA
The DNA here is from genome assembly GCA_007128515.1 of Halococcaceae archaeon. Taxonomy (GTDB): domain Archaea; phylum Halobacteriota; class Halobacteria; order Halobacteriales; family Halalkalicoccaceae; genus Natronorarus. The sequence continues at coordinate 4,103 of SKXI01000361.1, forward strand.
CGGGAAGTAGACCTTCGAGGCGAGGACGACCTCCTCCCGATCCCGCTCGGCGAGCCACTCGCCGATCCAGGACTCGCAGGTCCCGTCCGGGTCGCCGTAGACGTTCGCCGTGTCGACGAAGTTGATCCCGCGGTCGAGACAGGCGTCGAGAAGCTCGTGTGCCGTCTCCTTGTCGGTCTCGACCGTTCCGTCAGATCGCTTCGCGAACCGCCAGGTGCCGAAACAGAGTTCCGAGACGCGCGTTCCGGTCGCCCCGAGCGTGGTGTACTCCATGTCCCCTCGCTCGTTCGCTACCCCCTAAACTCCCCCTCCCGGCAGGCGAGACGGCAACCGTTTTCCACGGGTTTCGAGTAGGCGACGTATGACGGTACGCGTCGCGGCGATCGGACTGGGTGCGTTGGGATCGATCGAGAGCCGTCTGCTCTCGGAGACCGAGGGCGTTCGCGTCGCCGCGGGCTCTGATCCGACCCCATCCGCACGCGAGTCCTTCGAGGCCGACCACGACCTCCCTAGCTACGCCGACTACGGGACGATGCTCGACGAGCACGCGCTCGACGCGGTCTCGATCGTCACGCCGCACACGGTACACGCGGAGCAGGTCGCCGCGTGTCTCGACCGTGGCCTCCACGTCCACGTCGAGAAGCCGATGACGACCGACCTCGACGACGCGGCGGCGCTCTGCGAGCTCGCAGGGACGAACGAGCTCGTCCTGCAGGTCGGTTACCAGCGCCACTTCGATCCCCGGTTCCGGGAGATCAAACGCGTGATCGAGGAGGGACGCATCGGCGTGCCGCAGATGGCGGCGTGTCACCTCGAACAGGACTGGCTCTCGATCGCCGAGGGGACGTGGCGGGTGAACCCCGAACTCTCGGGCGGCGGCCAGCTCTACGACTCCGGCTCGCACCTGCTCGACGCGCTGCTCTGGACGACCGGGACGACCCCGCGTGCGGTGGCGGCGGTGACCGACTCCCGAGGCGAGCGGGTCGACATCGACTCGGCGCTCGCGCTCACGCTCGATCGCGAGGACGGAACGATGACCGCGAGCGCCGGGGTCACGGGCGACGGCCCGACCGGTCCCGACACCGGCGAGGGACTGTTCGTCTGGGGGAGCGAGGGGGC
>SKXI01000049.1 GCA_007128515.1 Halococcaceae archaeon
CCGGAGATCGTGAGCTCCTCGTCCGCATCCACGAGTTCGCTCTCCAGCGATCCGGGCTCGCTCTCCGGGAGGATCGGCTGGGCGGCCCCGCCGGGGACCGCGCTGAACGCGAGCGTCGCGACGATCATCAGCGAGCAGGCGAGGACGACCGCGTCGCCCCTGCCGATCGGCGCCCCTCGCGCCGAGAGTTCGCCGAAGCCGACGGTGGCGAACAGCGAGACGACGCCCACCACCGCGACGAGCAGGCTCGCGTCCCCGGTGAGCACCAGCACCGAGAGCGCGAGGCCGCCGACCGCCCCGCCGGGGGCGTAGTAGCCGCGCAGGACGAGGTACCACGAGAGGAAGACGGGTGCGGGGACGAACGCGAGCACCCAGACGTCGACGGAGACCATCTGGATGATCGAGAGCCCGGTGAGCAGCGCGAGCGTGTCCCCCGCGAGTTCGCCCATCGAGAGGAGGAAGGCGACCCCCTCGGGGACCGACGCGAGGTAGTAGAGGTTGCCCGTGACGAACGCGACGAGGCCGAAGAGAGCGGCGGTCCTGACCTCGATCAGCCGCGCGGCGAGCGTCGCCACCACGAACGCGGCGAGCGTGACCGCGAGCAGTTCGCGCGAACTCCCAACGACGTCGGCGACGTCGTAGAGCACGGCGAGATACGACCCGGTGAGGACGAGCGCGGCGAGTCGGGCGACCGTCCGTGGCGAGCGGAACCCACCGACCCGGTCGGCGGTCGACGGCCCGCTCATTCGATCCCTCCGTCCGCGATCGCCCGCCCGTCCGTCCCGCCCGTGAGCCGGTCGAAACCGGTCGTCACCCCCTCCATCGAGACGACGATCCCGTCGCCCTCCGCCCGCACGAGGACGTCGGCGCTCTCCCTCGTCGCCGGCAGGACCGACCGTGCCTCGGTGCGCGCGAGCGTCTCGAGGATCGCGTGGCGGTGTCGGGCGCCGAGGCCCTCCTCGATCGACCCGTCGCCGACCGAGAGGCGCACGCTCATCCCGGCGGAGAGCAGGTAGTCGGCGACGCTCGCGGCCGCGCTCGCGACCGAATCGGGGTCCTGGACCCCCTCGGCGACGACGTGGATCCCACCGGGGTCGGTCTCGTCGACGAACTGCTTGACCACGAACTCGTCCGACGGCCGCTTCGCGCTCGTCTTCCAGTGGACGTCGCGCAACGAGTCGCCGCGTTCGTACATCCGGAGGCGGTCGAACTCCTGTCTGCGCTCCGTGCGCTCGGCCTCGGGGAAGACGCTCAGGTCGTACCGACCGGGGCCCTGTAGCTCGTAGATCGTCGGGTAGACGATGACCTCCGTCGCGGTGGTGTAGCCGAACTCGTGTTCGAGGAGTCCGAACGGATCGGTGACGGTGAGCGTGAGCGAGCCGAGACGGTGTGCTCCCCGGGAACGGAGCTCCACCTCGGTCTCGATCGCCCCGGCGTCGAGCGTCGTCTCGAAGCGCGTCCGTTCCGGCGAGAGCCCCGCTCCGAACGTCTCCTCGACGGTGACGAGCGCGCCCGAGTCGCTCTCGATCGCCGTCTCGATCGTGCGACACGTGCCGGGAAAGCCCGGTTCGGGGGAGCTGCGCTCGATCCCGGGTCGGTCGATCCGGGAGACCGAGAGCGCGGCGAAGCCGAGCGCGATCAGCGCGGGGGCGACGACCGCGTTCAGCGAGCGCGCGCCGAACAGCCAGGCCATCGCGAAGCCGGAGACGGCGACGAGCGCGACGGCCCACCCGCGTCGCGTGAGCTTCATGGTATCGGCACCGTCTCGAGCGCCCGATCGACCAGCGACGTCTCGCCCGCCTCGTCGGTGACGATGCGGTGGCCCATCACCGCCGTCGCCTCCCGCTGGACGTCGTCAGGGACGACGTACTCGCGGCCGGAGAGCAGCGCCCGTCCCTGTGCGGCTCGGAGCAACGCGAGCGTTCCCCGGGGGCTCACCCCGAGGGTCGCGTGCTCTCTCGTGTAGGCGGCCAGCCGAGTCGCGTACGTCCTGACCGGGTCGTTCACCGTCACGGCGGCGACGCTCTCGCGTGCGCCCCTGATCTCGTCGACCCCGGCGACGGGTTCGAGCGTCTCGATCGGGTGGCGACCGACCACGCGGTCGAGCACCTCGATCTCGTCTCGCTCCTCGGGGTAGCCGAGGTGGATCTTCTTCATGAACCGGTCGAGTTCGGCGATCGGGAGCTCGTACGTTCGACTCGGCTCGACCGCGTTCTGCGTCGCGATGACGGTGAACGGACGGGGCAGCGGGTGTGTCGTCCCGTCGACGGTCACCTGCGTCTCCTCCATCGCTTCGAGGAGAGCTGACTGCGCCTTCGGCGGCGCACGGTTGATCTCGTCGCCGAGGACCACGTTCGCGAACACCGGCCCCTCGTTGAACTCGAACTCGCGGGTCCGCTGGTTGAAGACGTTCGCGCCGGTGATGTCCGAGGGGAGCAGGTCGGGGGTGAACTGCACCCGTCGAAAGGAGCAGTCGATCGACCGGGCGATCGACCGGGCGAGCATCGTCTTCCCGACCCCGGGGACGTCCTCGATGAGGACGTGGCCGCGGCCGAGCAGCGCGATCAGCACGTCCTCGATCGCGTCGCGCTGGCCGACGATCACACGTTCGACGTTCTCGACGACCCGCTCGGCGAGCGCGCTCGCCTCCGAGAACGAGAGCGGCTCCGGTCTGGGCGCGACGAGCGGCTCCTCCGAGCGTCTCGCGGACGACGACTGTGAGGGGTTCGGATCCGTCATGTAGGTATACACCACGTCACCCGGTCACGTACCACGGGGCCCGGGGGTTGTACCGTGGTAGCGACCGGAGAACCGTAACGTTACTGTTTCGCAACCGGTCCGTAGCGCTCCCTCGGGAGCCGGTCACGAACCCCTCCCGTCCCGCTACCACTCGACACAGGCGGGACAGACGAACCCGTCGTCCCCCGCCCAGTGTTCGCGTTCGGACCCGCCACACCGGACGCACTCGCGTGGCTCCGGCGAGAAGCGATAGGTGACGGCTATCGGTGGGGCCTCGCCGCCGGTCGCGTCCCCCCGGTCGACCGGGGACTGGTCCTCGCCGAACGAGGGTTCCTCCTCGGGCTCCGACACCGCGTCCTCGGCGAACGCGTCCAGCGTCGACTCCTCCATAGGAACACGAGGGCTGGGACGGACAAAGGCCTGCCGAAGGCGGTAGCGACAAGTAGGGGCCGTCCGAACCCCGGGTATGGTAAACCCCTTCGTCGATATGGTGGAGATGGTCGGCTACTTCACCGAGGTCGCTGTCGGCGACCCCGTCAACGCCGTCTTCAACGTCCTCATTATGCTCGTCGGCAACCTCATCATGGCCGGAGCGGTCGTCGTCTTCTTCGGCCTGGCCGCCGCCGGGGTGGTCGACGCGCTCTTCCCAGAGCAGGTCGGCCGCGCGCCGCCACAGGAACGCGAGGAGTGAGGACGGAGGCGGCCCGGATCACACACGTCGGTACCCGGTCTCTTACCGACTACCTCGAGAGCGCGTTCCCGGTGAGCGAGATCGCCTCCTCCAACTCCGGCCCGAGCGGCGAGCCGACCACGATCCCGTCGGCGGTCTCTAGGATCTCTTCGAACCGTTCTTCGACCTCTTCGGGCGTACCGGCGACACAGAACGCCTCGATCATCGGTTCCGTAACGAGCGAGAACGCCTCCGTGTACGACCCCGCCGAGAGTCGCTCGCCGATCTCCTCGGCGCGTTCCGCGTCGATTCCGTGGCGGTCCAGTACCGGGGGAGCTGCCCCCGCGGCGATGAACGCCACCGGCGGCCGGGCCGCCTCGACGGCCTCCTCGCGCTCCGTCGCGACGCTCGTGCTCGCGAAGACGGTGAAGTCGAACGATCCCCGTTCCTCGGGCCGCTCGTCCAGTCCGCGTTCGACCTGTCCGGCCGCCCAGGTCACGTCGTCCGGGTGAGCACCGTTGTAGAGGACGCCGTCGGCGTGTTTCGCGCTCATCCGGAGCATGTGCGGGCCCTGCGCGCCGACGTAGATCGGGACCTCGTCGACCTCGTAGTTGAGCGCCGCGTTCTCGGCCGAGAACGTGCCGTCGTGGTCGACCCGCTCACCGGAAAAGAGCTCCTGTGCGATCTTGAACGCCTCTAGCACCCGGCGGAGCGGCCGCTCCCCCTCGACGCCGAGCGACGCGAGCGTCGACCGGTCCCCCGGTCCGATCCCGAAGACGGCGCGGCCGCCGCTCGCCTCGGAGAGCGTGGCGACCCGGGAGGCGAGCGAGACGGGGTGGGTCTCGTAGGGGTTCGCGACGCCCGGACCGAGCGCGATCGACTCGGTCTCGCGGGCGATCCGGGAGAGCGCGACGAAGGGGTCGCGGTTGTTGTAGTGACAGCTCGCGAGCGCGGCCTCGAAGCCGGCCGCTTCCGCGGCGGCTCCCAGCGCTCCCATCCGCTCGACGGGATGCTCGGGCGTGAGTTCGATCCCGATCATCGGGCGACCTCCCCATCGTAGGACCAGCCACGGAGTGCCTGGCGGACGAAGTCCGTCTCGACCTCCCGGAAGTGTTCGTCGCTGCCCTCCAGTTCCCCGAACTCGAAGCCCCGGACCACGACGACGGGCGTACCACCCGCACCCTCGCCGGCCACGAGGTTCGCTGCCGCCGCGAGTTCGTCGATCACGTTCTGCACCGTCACCCCGAGTTCCCGCCCCTCCCGATCCCGCTCGCCGCGCCAGTCGCGGCTCGCTGGCATCCCCGCCCACCCGAGGGCGACCCCGCGCTGGCCGTGACGGAACGGCCGACCGCAGGTGTCGGTGACGACCACCGGGTTCCGGTGCTCCAGCCCGTCCCGGATCCGACCGGCGCTCTCCGAGGGGGATCGCGGGAGCACCAGCAGGTCCGCCTCGCCGGTGTTCGACCGGTCGATCCCCGCGTTCACGCAGACGTGACCGAAGCGCGTCTCCGTGAGCAGGAAGGGCGCCTCCATCAGCAGCTCGACGCTCTCTTCGAGCACTGCCTGTGCGAACCGTGGGTCTTTCTCCTCGCCGTGGATTCCGGACAACCGATCCGCGATCTCTCGTGCACGCGGTCCGGCCGGGAACTCCGACAGCGAGGCGGTCCGGCCCTCGGCCTTCGAGACGACGGTGCTCGCGACGCAGAGGACGTCGTCCGGGTCGAGGTCGATCCGGGACCCGATCAGGGCCGCGAGGTCGTCGCCCTCGCGGACCTCCGGCAGGTCGGGAACGGCGATGAGGTTCATAC
>SKXI01000064.1 GCA_007128515.1 Halococcaceae archaeon
ACACACACGACAGTTGTTTCACCGGAGTACGTAAGAGCCACGATTTAGTATCCACCGGCACACCGCCCAATAGATGACGATCGACTCGAAGAGCGTCTTCCTGGGGTTCGTGGCCGGACTCCTCGTCGCGCATCTCGGGACGCTCGGATGGCTGGCGGCCGGGGTCGTCGTGTTCGGTTCGGTGTTCCTGGCGATATGGTCCGCCGTCTCCGGGGGGGAGTACTCCCGGGAGGGGAGCAACTGTCCCCGCTGTGGGAGGCCGGTTCCGGCGGATCGGGAGACCTGTGAGTACTGCGTGGGGTCAGCGGACGGCCCCGACCGACCGGAATAGGTCGGCGGGCGAAGCGACGCTGCCGGGACCCACACCGAGAGGGGCGCCGTGAACCGGAGGCGATTTGACCACACCGTCCACTACCCGGTCGGTATGAACCGCCCACGGGTGCTCCTGACGAACGACGACGGCATCGAGAGCCCCGGCCTCCACGCGCTGGCCGACGCGCTCTCTCCCCTCGCCGAGGTGACGACCGTCGCACCCGCGACGAACCGGAGCGGCGTCGGTCGCGAGCGATCGAACGCGGTCTCGATCGTCGACCACGACCGGGGGACCGCGATCGAGGGGACGCCCGCCGACTGCGTCGCGTACGCGCTGCGCGGGCTCTCGACCGAGTTCGAGCTCGTCGTCTCCGGGTGCAACGTCGGGCCGAACGTCGGGTCGTACCTGCTCGGCCGGTCCGGAACCGTCGGCGCGGCCGTGGAGGCGGCCTTTCTCGGCGTGCCGGCGATCGCCGTCTCGGGCTACCACCACGCGAACTTCTTCCCACCGGAGGGGAGCCCGTTCGAGGTGCCGGCCGACGCGACCGCCTTCCTCGCCGAGCGCGCGCTGGACGGGGAGCTCCTCGCCGGGGCGGACTATCTCAACGTGAACGCGCCGATCGAGGAGCGGGGTCCGATGCGGGTCACCGAGCCGATCGGTGACTACGACACCGCGGTCGAGCGCTCGGGCGAGGAGCTGGCGCTCCGGGACACGTTCTGGGCGACGGCGGAGACGAACGGCTCGCTGCCGGACCTCGCGGACTGCGCGGATCTCTACCCGATCGGCAGCGACCGCCGGGCCATCGCGGAGGGCGAGGTGAGCGTCAGCCCGCTCAGCGTACCGCAGTCGGTGGCCGAGAGCGAGGAGCTCTCGGGGCTCGTCGGGTCGTTCTAGAGCGGGTCGTGGCGTTCGACCTCCGCGTCGCTCCAGTCGTAGAACCGTTGGTCGGTCTCCCGGAGGTTCTCGACGCACTCGTTGTACTTTCGTTTCGCGTCCCCGACGTACGGGTCGTCGGGGTTCGCCTGAATCCACTCGCGGAGTTCGGAGAGCGCTTTCGGCGAGTAGGTGTCCATCCGCCGCTGCTCGTCGAGGATCGCCGTCTTCTGCTCCTCCTGGCGAAGCGTCCTGATCATCGCCCAGCTCGCGATGCCCCAGAACGCGACGATCGCGACGCCGATACCGATCCAGGTCTCGAGAGTCATCGCCTCGGTCATCAGTCGTCACCTCCGGCAGCACCCGCGGGTTCCGGTGGACGTTCGCGGCCGTCGATGTACCGCATCACCAGGTAGCCGACGACCGGGAACGCCACCAGCACCGCCATGCCGGCGATCATGATGTCCTCGCCGAGGTTCTCCCACGCGAAGAAGGCCATGATGAACACCATCACGATCGGGATGACGTACTTCACGATCGGGTTCCACCAGCTCCCGACGTAGATGCCGGCGTTCTGGTTGACCGAAAGCAGGCGCAGACGCTCCGGGCCGAAGAACCAGCCGATCGCGATGATGATACAGAGCGTCGCCAGCGGCAGCCCCCAGTTCGCGAAGACGAGGTCGACGAAGTCGAGGAACTCGACGGAGTAGGCGCTCGGGAGGCCGAACAGCCAGATGAGTCCACAGACCGCGAGCACGGTCCGACCGCGCGAGAGCCGGGTCTCCTCGTGGATCGTGGTGATCAGCACCTCGGTGATGACGATCGCGGAGGTGATCGCCGCGAGGAAGAAGCCCGAGAAGAAGAGGATCGCCCAGAGGCCGCCGCCGGGCATCTCGGGGAAGGCCTGGACGAGCGAGACGAACGCCAGCCCCGCGCCGCCCGCCGGGTCGAGGCCGTAGGCGAAGACGAGCGGGAAGATGGCGAACGCGGCGAGGATGCCGATCGACGCCTCGCCGATCGCGGTGAACACCCCGCCGCCGAGCGGGACGTCGTCGTAGTCCCGCAGGTAGCTCCCGACGGTGATGGCGATCCCCCAGCCGAGCCCGGTCGAGAACAGCGCCTGACCGAGCGCGGCGATCCAGGTGTCGCTGAACGTGAGGTACTCCCACTGGACGGTGAAGGTGAACGCGAGGCCCTCGCCAGCGCCGGGCAGGGTGACCGCCCGGATCGCGATCGCCGCGAGCGCGATCACGAGCGCCGGGACCGCGAAGACGACGAGTCGCTCGACGCCGTCTTTGATCCCGAGGAGCAACACCCCGGCGACGATGCTCATGACGACCGTGTGCATCGCGATCATCGCCGTCGGGTTCGCGAAGAACGCGTCGAGGAACCCGCCGGCGTCGAAGCCGGTCGCGGTGAACGTGAAGAGGAACGAGTGGAGCATGTAGTAGAGCGTCCAGCCGACGACCGGCGCGTAGTAGGTCATCAGCGCGAAGTTCACCAGCACGACCACGAGTCCGAGACCGACCAGTCCACCGGTGCCGACGCACTCGCGGATCGAGCCGATCACCCCCTTGCCCGTGTAGCGTCCCAGCGCCACTTCCGCCATCAGTCCCGGCACCGCGAGCAGGAACAGCAGGACGAGGAAGGCGAGGATGAACGCGCCCCCGCCGTTCTCACCGGTGACGAACGGAAAGCGCCAGATGTTCCCCACGCCAACCATCGCCCCGATCATCGCCATCAGGAAGCCGAACCGGGTCCCCCACTCATCTCTGGCCGTTTTCGCTTCAGTTGCCATGTGTGAACGCTTGTCCGTGATTCCAGCGTCGGGTCATTTAGCTGTTTTGTATGGCTTCCGGTACTAGTTTCGATCGCCAGTGATGAACGCGAAAAAACGGAAACAAGCGCCGAAGAAGCCGATCGTACAGACCGCTATCGTCGCGAGCAGCCAGAGGTTGTAGAGCGCGTTGAGCGCACGTGGCGTGTCCGGATCGAGGGCGTTGACCGCGACCGTGAGGACGGCCATCCCCCCGAGCGCGACACAGACGGCGACCCAGAGCGGCTTCATGCCGGCGGTTGGTCCGAGGGCCGCTTCAGTGTGCGGGTCCGACTGTCGGTTCGTTCCAACGGACGTTCATCAGGGAGCCGAAGAGCGTCGTGCACGACGTTCGACGTCGTCGGGACGCTCTCGCACAGTCTCTCTCGAACGACCGCGCGGAACGGGGCGCCGTTCGTCGGGCTGTTCGCTCTCGTCGGGATCGGCCTCCGGAGCGGCTGGGATCTGACGGGCGGACACCGCCTCGGGCTGTTCACGCTCGGGTGCCCTACGTCGTGATCGTGGGCGCGCTCGGGATCCGGTTCGGCGTTCCGGGGCTGGTTCTCGGCCCGCTGTTCGGCACGACCATCGACGACGGCGGCGTGTGCGAACCCGCGGACGCGCAACAGTAGTGCGGACGCGGACGGCGATACCGACGGACGGAACCGGGAATCCGAACTCGGTTGGGAGTGACTGGACACGGAAGATGACGGCGACACGAACGCTCTACGGCTCGACGGCGAACGGGCTCTCCGTCTCGGTCCACGGCCAGCCCGGGAGCCGGCTCTGAAAACCGGCCGCGAGCGCCGCGTCGAGGTCGTCACTTCCCGCCGTGGCCTCCTCGGGGTGATGGTGGATATCCGCGAAGTGAAACGTCGCCTCGGCGAGCAGCCTGAGCGGCTGGCTCCCAGCGATCATCGCGGCGAGCTCTCGCCCCAGTAACTCGTCCACGACGAAGCCCGGATAGTCGCCGTCGACGTCGACCTCCCGCAGGAGCGCGACGAGGCAGGCGACGTTCACCGCGAGGTCCCCGTCGGCGAACACCTCGGCGACGGCGGCGTCGTAGGCTCCGCGGTCGACGGGGGCGACCTCCGTCTCGAACCGCTCGCCGAGGGCCGTCCGGACGTCGTTGATCAGGGGGACGACGACAGTTCCGCGCTCTCGGACCCAGTCGCGTTCGCCTTCGACGGCGGCCGGCGTGAGCTGCATGACCGGGGTTCCGCCGCCGACCACCTGAGTTTTGCGAAGGGGTTTTATAACCGGGCCGTCTTAGAGCGGAGCAAGCGGGTTTTTCCCGGAGATCCCGCGCCGTCCGGCGAGAGAGCCGGAGGACGCACACTAGGACCCGACGCTATGTACCCACGGTCACGTGTTGAGCAGTCTCACGCCGTCCGGCGACGCAGCCCGGAGACACCTCACACGACCGTCGACGCCCTCCGCCAGTGGTGGCGTCGGAACCCGCGTGAACCTTTCTCACTATGAGTGCAGTGGACCAGAAACTCGACGACCTGAAAGCAACGATCAGAAACGAGATCCCGAGCGACATATCGGTCTCGGACGTCACCTACGAGGGGCCGGAGCTCGTCGTCTACACGCGCGATCCGAAGAAGTTCGCGCGACAGGACGACCTCGTCCGGAACCTCGCGAGCAAGCTCCGGAAGCGGATCACCGTCCGGCCGGACCCGGACGTGCTCGCGGCACCCGAGCGGGCCGCGGAGAAGATCCGATCCGTCGTCCCCGAGGAGGCCGGGATCAGTGACCTCGACTTCCACGCGGACACCGGCGAGGTGGTGATCGAGGCCCAGAAGCCGGGGATGGTGATCGGCCGCCACGGCTCGACGCTCAGACAGATCACCCAGGAGGTCGGCTGGACGCCCGAGGTCGTTCGTACGCCCCCGATCGAGTCCCCGACCGTCTCCAACGTCAGGAGCTTCCTGAAACAGGAACGCGACGACCGGCGAAACATCCTCGAGCGTGTCGGCAGACAGATCCACCGCGAACAGCTCTCGAGCGAGCAGTGGGTCCGGATCACCACCCTCGGCTGCTGTCGCGAGGTCGGACGCGCCGCGTTCGTGCTCTCGACGGCCGACACCCGGATCCTGATCGACTGTGGCGACAAACCCGGGTCCGACGACGTCCCGTACCTCCAGGTGCCCGAGGCGCTCGGCTCGGGCGCCCACTCCATCGACGCGGTGGTGCTCACCCACGC
>SKXI01000148.1 GCA_007128515.1 Halococcaceae archaeon
CGAGGAGTGATACGGACCGCTGTCGGTCAGTACCGGCGCACCCGCAGGACGGTCGCCGTTGTGCCGGTCAATCGTTACAGCAGACCGTATGAGGGCATCGAACCGTCCCTCCTCCGCAGAGATATAGTCTCGCTCCCTCGAAGAGCCGGCGGGCTCGAATCTGCCCGACTCATACTGTCGGCTGTAACTATGTGGAGATTCCCTCCGCCCCGTACCGGCGGGAATCTTCAACGACGTACAGCCGACAGTATCAGAACGCGCCGTAGCCCTCCTTCGATCGCTCTCCGAGAACGAGCTCGGGAAGCGCCTCCCCCGGCAGCGGGAGGTGACCGTGGTCCAGCGCGCCGAGGACCTCCGTTCGATCGCCGTCCACACCGATCCGGAGCGTCGGCGCGAGCGTCCCCCCGAACCGGCGTTTCTGTTCGTCCTCGGGCAGGCGACCGACGTCGTCGATGCCGAGCGGGCCGAGGTCGTAGTAGTTGAAGAAGCTCGTCGCGAGCAGTTCTTCGTCGTGGGGGTAGACGAGCCAGGAGTACGCCTGGTACGGCGCGTTCTCGGGGTTCGTCGCGACCAGTCCGGAGCCGTTGAGCGGGCGGTACGGCCCCCGCAGCGAGTCGCCAACGAAGCCGTAGAGCGCGTCGAAGCCGTCCAGCCCGGGCGCGAACGTGTGGCGGTGACTCGAGATGAAGAGGTAGTACGAGCCCTCGCGAACGATCACGTGCGGGCGTTCGAGCTCCTGGTTCGTACAGACCGCGTCGACGATCGGGTCCTCCAACAGCCAGTCGGTCGGGTCGCCGGTCGGCGAGCGCGCGAGGCCGATGCTCCCGTTGAACTCCTGCTGGATCGGATCGCCACCACAGGCGTCGCTGCCGTCCGGTACCGGGGTGTTCGCCTCGAACAGCAGGTAGCGCTCGCCCTCGTCCTCGAAGAACCAGGGGTCGCGGAAGGTGTAGATCATCCCCCGGCTCTGTGCGCTCGTCTCGTAGCGCTCGCCGTCGGGTTCGAGGATCACCTCGTGGCTCCACGGCCCCTCGATCGTGACGCGCTCGGGTCCGGCCTCGACGCGGCCGCCGGTCGCCGCGACGATCTGTTGGCCGTAGCTGAGGTCGTGTTCGTCGGCGTCACCGGCGGCGGTGTAGAAGACGACGAGCTCGTCCCCGTCGTACAGCGCGGAGCCGGCCCACTGGCGGGAGCCGAGCGCGCCGCCGTCGAAGACGGGACCCACGTCGTGCCAGTCGCGGCCGTCGTGCGAGGCGAACGCGCGGATCTCGGCGGCGTCGTGACGCTTGCCGGGGAGCATCCCCGAGGGGGCGGTCAACGAGAGGATCACGCGCCAGCCGTCGATCGTCGCGAACGAACCGTCGGGCTCGCGCAGCAGCCACGTGTCCCAGATGTGGACGTGCGGTGCGGGGTCGGTCTCGGGCGGGTAGATGATCGGTGCGACGGTCTCGGGGGTGCGTTCGATCCTCGCTGCCTGCTCGCGCGACCAGCCCGAGCGCGCGCCGAAGCCGGGTACGGACTCCTCGCTCATACCCGATCGACTCGGTCGGGGGGTGTAAAACGCCGCGTTCTTCGGCGACCCACTTTAGACGCTACGTCCCCTCGTGGGGGTATGAACATCGAACTCCGGTTCTTCGCGACCTTCCGTGAGGCCGTCGGCCAGAAGACGATCGAACGCGAGTACGCCGACGGCGCGTCCGTCGGCGACGTGCTCGCCGAACTCGAAGCGGAGTTCGACGGTCTGGAGGGGCAGCTGATCGACGACGACGGCATCAGGCCACAGCTCTCGGTGCTCAAGAACGGCCGGGACGTGACCCACGACGCCGGCGTCGAGACCGATCTCACGGGCGAGGACACCCTCTCGGTGTTCCCCCCGGTCGCGGGCGGCGAGCGATGACCGAGACCAGGGAGCGGTCGTTCCGGGGGATCAGCCAGCGTCTCGCGCGCCACTACCTGGGAAACCTCGGTGGCGCGGTCGAGAGCGACGACCACGTCGTCGCGGAGGACTGGGAGGCGCGTCTCTCCTCGTCGACGGTGTCGGTCGGCCCGTCGCTCACGCTCACCGAGGTGACGGTGGTCTTCGAGGGCGAGCCCGGGACGCTCGACGACCTGATCGAGCGCTTCGCCCAGAAGGCGATGCGCGCGGGTGGGTGATGGGTGACGCCGACGTCGGCCCCATCGAGGGGCAGGTGCTCCTGCTCGCCGCGGCGAAGGCGAGCGTTCCCGGGGAACGTCTCCCGCCGCTCGTCCGTCGGGTGAACGATCACCTCTCGGAGGAGCTCCCGGAGTACCGCCGCCGGTACGAACTCGCCTGCGAGATCGACGACTGTGCCTGCTTCTTCGTCGAGACCGGTCACTGGGAGGGCCTCGGCGAAGCGCTTTCGTTCAACCACCGCGAGACCGACGCGGTCGAGCGGGCACACACCGAACAGCTCCGTCGGATCGGCTCGCGCCTCGATCGCAGGGAGGAGTTCGAGGCCGCCCTCGACATCAGGGAGCCGCTTCTGATCGGCCTCTAGACTCGATCGCCTCGCCGATCACGTCGAGGCCGGTCTCGGCCTGCTCGTGGGTCATCACGAGCGGTGGCAGGAGCCTGAGTACCTCGTCGTTCCGACCCGCCGTCCAGACGAGCACGCCCCGCTCGTAACAGTACTCCCTGATCGCCTTCACCGTCTCCGGATCCGGCTCTCCCTCCTCCGTCGCGAACTCCGCTCCGATCAGCAGCCCCTTCCCACGCACCTCGATCAGCCCCGGAGTCGTCTCCTCGGCCTCGCGGAGCCGCGAGCGGATGTACTCGCCGAGCTCCCGGGCGTGGGCGAGCAGGCCGTGTTCCTCGATGTACTCGATCGCTCGCACGCCGCCGACCATCGCCGGGACGTTCCCCCTGAACGTGCCGACGTGGCCGCCCGGTCCCCAGGTGTCGAGGTCCTCGTGGTAGGCGAGCGCGCCGAGCGGGAGGCCCGCGCCGCCGATCCCCTTCGCGAGCGGTATCGCGTCGGGGGTGACGTCCCAGTGGTCCGAGGCGAACCACTCGCCGGTACGCCCGAAGCCGACCTGGATCTCGTCCGCGATGAGCGGGATACCGTTGTCGTCGGCGATCTCCCTGAGTCCGGGGAGAAAGCCCTCCGGCGGGACGACCACGCCACCCTCGCCCTGGATCGGCTCGACCCAGATCCCCGCCGGGTTCGCGAGCCCACCGTAGGGGTCCTCGATCGCCGCACGCACGGCCTCGAGCGCCCGCGCACAGCTCATCTCGCCGCAGCAGTCGGCGCGCGGACAGACCGCCGCCGCGTCGCCGCCGCCTCGCTCCCGAACGGGATACGGGTACGGGACGTGGACCACGTCGGGGAGCAGCGGGGTGTAGTTCTCCTTGTACTTCACGCCGCCCGTGAGGCTCATCGCGCCGGAGGTGCCGCCGTGGTACGCCCCGTGGAAGGCGAGGAGGCCGTTCCCGTCGGTGTTGACCTTCGCGAGTTTGATCGACGCCTCGATCGCGTCGCTCCCGCTCGGCCCGCCGAAGACCACCCGATTCTGCCCGCGCAGTCCTGTAGGTAAGATCCGGTCGAGCGTCTCGATGAACTCGATCCGCGCCTCGGTCGGGAAGTCGATCGTGTGGACGAGCCTGTCTGTCTGCTCGCGAACCCCCTCCAGCACGTAGGGGTTCGAGTGGCCGACGTTGAGCACGCCGATGCCCGCGAAGAAGTCGAGGAAGACGTTCCCGTCGACGTCGCGGACGGTCGCGCCCCGGGCCTCGTCGGGAACGAGCGGGATCGCCCGCGGGTAGGCGACCGCGTTCGAGTCGATCTCGCGCTGGCGATCGAGCAGTGTCCGTGCCCGCGGCCCGGGAAACGGCGTCTCGACGTGCGGCGCCTCGTCGATGTGGAGTTCGTCTATCGGCGGCCCTGTAGCCATAGGACCCGTTCGCAGCCCGCCGTATAGGCGTTTGCGTCGCCCGAGTAGAAAGCCGTTTGTCGTTCAGACCGGTAGGTGAGTCGTGACCGACGACCTCTCCGCCGACGAGTTCCACGACGCCCTCCAGGCGCTTCGGACGCCCGTAGCGACCGCGAGCGAGGTCGCCCGCGCGATCGGCTGCACCCAGGAGGAGGCCGACCGCGCGCTCGCGACGCTCGTCGATGCGGGTCGGGTCGGCCGGCGCGACGTCGGGACCGATCCCGTCGTCTTCTACCCCGTGACCTGGGACTCGCAGGTCGAACGCGAGCGCGTCGTCGTCTTCCCCGAGCGCCGGGAGGTGGTCGTCTCGCACCCGACGCAGTTCACCCGGGCGCGTCTGGCCGGCTTCGCCTACCTCGTGGACACGAACCGCTCGGGCGACTACCTCTACCGGATCAGGGAAGAGGACGTCTGGGGGACGCCACACGGCGACCTCGACTCGCTCCTCTCGACCGTTCGCGACGTCCTCGGCGAGCGTTCTCCCCACTTGGAGGAGTGGATCGAGCGGCAGTACAAACGCGCCAGGCAGTTCACCCTCCGGACGCACGCGGACGGATACACAGTGCTGGAGGCCGACAGCGAGAGCCTGATGGGCAACGTCGCCCGGCGCGTGCTCGACGAGGACCAGCTCCACGCGCCGATCTCGGACACCGAGAGCTGGGTTCGCGAGGGTTCGGAGGCCGAGATCAAACGGATCCTCTACGAGGAGGGCTACCCCGTCCGCGACGACCGGGATCTCGACCCCGGCGACGCGCTCGACGTCTCGCTCTCGCTCCCCCTCCGGGAGTACCAGCGTGACTGGGTCGAGCGGTTCGTCGAGGGGGGATCGGGCGTGCTCGTCGGCCCGCCGGGCAGCGGGAAGACCGTCGCCGCGATGGGCGCGATGGAGGCCATCGGTGGCGAGACGCTGATCCTCGTCCCGTCGCGCGAACTCGCGGCCCAGTGGCGGACCGCGCTCTCCGCGCACACCTCGCTCGACGAGGAAGCGATCGGCGAGTACCACGGCGGTGAGAAGGAGATCCGACCGGTGACGGTCGCCACCTACCAGACGGCGGGGATGGACCGGCATCGAGGGCTGTTCGACTCGCGGCGGTGGGGGCTGATCGTCTACGACGAGGCACACCACATCCCGGCGCCGATCTTCCGGACGAGCGCGCAGCTCCAGTCGAAACACCGGCTCGGGCTGACGGCGACCCCCGTCAGGGAGTCCGAGGACGAACGCGAGATATTCACG
>SKXI01000137.1 GCA_007128515.1 Halococcaceae archaeon
AAATGGTGTCGTGACCTTCCCTCAGTCTCGCCCTCTAGCAGTTCCAGGGCCGCTACGGGCGTCGATCCGTCCGCCAGCCCGGACGCGTTTTCCGATCACTCGCTCCGACGGTATCGTTCGCCATCACTGACCGAACATTCCGATCCCTCACCACGACGTGATCTCGACGTCACGGAGCGGCCGCTCGAGCGGCACCGTCACCCGGCCGCCCGTGTAGTGCGAGAGGTAGAACCCGACGATGATCTCCAGGCTCCGCGTGGCCTCCCGCCCGGTCGATCCGTTCTCGGCGGCACCGTCGAGCACGTCGACGAGGTGCGAGGCGGCGTTCGCGAACGCGCCCTCGTAGTCCTCTTCCCAGGTCCACGCGCCCTCGATGCCGGGCAGCGGACGTTCGACGTGCTCGCCGTCCTCCAGCGACCAGTAGCGCCACTCCCCGTCGTCGTTGTTCATGTAGAGTTTGCCCTCCGATCCGACGAGGTTCGTCAGCATCGACGAGTCGTTCCGGGGGACGGTACAGTCGACCGTGACGAACGTCCCGTCGTCGGTGACGACGAACCCGCCCCCGCCAGCGTCGTCGACCGACACGTCCGCCCCGAGGCTCTCGACGGCCTCGTTCTCCCCGGTGACGTAGCCGGAGACGGTCTCCGCCCGCGCGTCGAGCAGGTAGACGAGCGTGTCGAGCAGGTGCGTCGAGTTGCGTAACAGCTCCATCCGGAACTGCGTGCTCACGGAGTGGACCTCGCCGAGGAGCTCCTCCCGTTCGATCAGCTCGCGCAGGTGCTGAAGCTTCTCCGTGAACCGGAACGAGTGGTTGACCACGAGCTCCGCCTCGTTCTCCTCGCACGCCTCGATCATCTCGTGAGCCGCGGTCACCGACGACGCGATCGGCTTCTCGCACCAGATCAGGGAGGGATCGGCCGGCGATCGGGCCGCGTCGACGACGTGGTCGCGGTGGAGATACGAGGGCGTACAGACCGAGAAGACGTCGAGGTCCTCCGCGTCGAGCATCGCCTCGTGGCCGACGTACCGGCGGTCCTCGGGGATCCCCCACTGCTCGCCGAATCGCTCGAGCTTCCGCTCGTCGACGTCGGCGACGGCGACGAGCTCGATGCCCCCGGTCGCGGCGTAGCCGCCGGCGTGGCTGGCCTCGACCCGCTTCACTCCGATCTCCTCCTCGTCGTGCATCCCGAGGATACCCATGCCGGCGATGCCACCCGTCCCGACGATCCCCGCCCGATAGGTCACCGGTCGATCGCGCCTCCCGTCCCCTCGGTCGGTGCCGGTACCTCCGCACGTCGCTCGTCCCGATCCGGTCGAGTGCGCGTCATCGCTCCTCCTTTCGGAACCGATTCGCAAATAGCTGCCGTCGGGTCGGTCGACGACCGTCGACCGGAAGCGGACGGCTCGTCGAGCAGGAGACGGGGGCGGTCACCCGGCCGACCTACCGCGCGGAGCGGTAGATCTCGATCACGTCCTCGCGGTCGAGCGACCGCGGGTTCCGGTCGATGTTGTGTCGCGAGTACTCGAACGCGACGTCGGCGAACCGCTCGAGCGTCTCCCGGTCGATCTCGCCGAGGTGGCCGATCGACGTCGGGATCCCGACGTCCTCGGTCAGCGAGAAGACCGCGTCGACGCCCGCCTCGGCCCTCTCGCGGGTCGAACCGGTCGCGTCGGGTACGAGGAGGTCGGCGACCGCCGCGTAGCGCTCGGGTTCGGCGGGGACGTTGTACGCCATCACGTGCGGGAGCAACATCGCGTTCGCCTCGCCGTGGCCGACGCCGAACTCGATCCCGATCGGGTAGGTCAGCGCGTGGACCGCGCCGAGGCCGGAGTTGACGAACGCCTGGCCGGCGATCGTCGACCCGAGCAGCATCTCGTAGCGCGCCCGGTCGTTGTGCTCGCCCTGGTGGACCGCTCCCCTGAGGTTCGCGCCGATGCGCCCGATCGCGTCCCGGGCCAGCACGTCGGTGTAGGGGGTCCGGAGGACGCTCGTGTAGCTCTCGATCGCGTGCGTGAGCGCGTCGAGGCCGGTCGCCGCGGCGACCCGTTTCGGCAGCGAGGCGGTGAGCGCCGGGTCGACGGCGACGACGTCCGCGAAGAGGTGGTCGTCGTAGACGACCCGTTTCATGCCGTCGTCGTCGGTGAAGACCCCGATGTGGGTCACCTCGCTTCCGGTACCGGCGGTCGTCGGAACCAGCCCGAGGGCCAATCCCGGCCCCGGTGCGTTCCCCATACCGAGGGTGTCGGCGGGCTCGACGTCGTGCTCGGCGACCACCGAAACGAGCTTCGCGGTGTCGAGGACGCTCCCGCCGCCGACGCCGACGACGAACTCGTACTCGCCCGCCCGGAGCGTCTCGACCCCGTCGGCGACCATCGACAGCTTCGGTTCGGGCTCCACCCCGTCGAACAGGTCGACGGCGACCCCGGCACGCTCGAGCGCGTCGACGACCGGGTCGGTGACGCCCGCGGCGACGATGTCGGCGTCCGTGACGAGCAGCGCGGATTCGAGGCCCTGTCCCTCCGCGTAGCTACCGAGTTCCGAGACCGTGCCGAACCCGTAGCTGATGCGGTTCGGGCTGCGGATCGAGTGGTGTTCGCCGAGCGAATAGCGTCCGTTCGACATGGTGGCGACACGCACACGGCCCTCAATACGGTTTCGGTGACTCGGGGACGGCCGGCTGGATGGTCCGTCGTGGCCGGGTGGGCCACCGTCCGCGCCAGCCTGTGGGTCAGTTCTCTACGGACTCCCACAGCCCCGCCATGTAGCCGACGGCGAACAGCCGACCGAGCGTCTCGTAGCCGGGGTTCTCGTTCTTCTCCGTCGCCATCGTCGGGACGTGGTCCGGACGCATCGGCCCGTCGAACCCCACGTCGCGGTAGGCGCGCATCGCCTCGAGCATGTCCGTCGGCCCGTCGTCGTGCCAGGTCTCGACGAACCCCTCGGCGGTGCCCTCGACGTCCCGGAAGTGGACGAAGTTGATCGCGTCGCCGAAGTGGCGGATCGCCTCCGGGACGTCGACGCCCATCGCCGCGAAGTTCCCCTGACAGAACGTGACGCCGTTGTGCTCGCTCGGGTAGATGTCGAGCACGCGGTCGTAGGCCTCGACGCTGCGGGCGATCCGGGCGACGCCGCGGACCTCCGGTAGCGGCGGGTCGTCGGGGTGGAGTCCGAGTTTCACGTCCGCCTCCTCGGCGACGGGGACGACCCGCTTCAGGAAGTACTCGAGGCTCTCCCAGAGCGTCTCCTCGGAAACGGGTGCGATCGGGTCCGGCGGCCCGGCCTGCATCTCCTCGTCGTCGTAGCCGGTCGTCAGCGAGTCACCCCGAGTGCGGATGTCGACGGACGTCCGCGCCCATCGGAGTCCGGCCATCCAGTCGTAGCAGACGACGGGGATCCCGAGCGCGCCGACGTCCCGGAGGAACTGACAGAACTCCTCGATCTCCTCGTCGCGTCCTTCCCGCCCGAGCCGCGTCGTGTCCGTGATCGGTACCCCTCCTTCGATCACCGCGACGTCGAGGCCGGCGTTCCTGAAGCTGTTTCGCATTCGGAGCAGCGTGTCGTAGTCCCAGGACCGGCGGCCGTCACCGATCTCGAGCGTGTGGACGACCGCGTCCGTGACGCCGATCTGCGTCGCGATCGTCCAGCGGTCGTCGGGTGTCGACGGGAGTATGAGCGCGGGCTTCATCGTGAGCGGTCGAGATCACGTGACACCCGGAAATAAAGGTTGACGACAATCGTGCGGTCGGCGCGCGACGACCGGACCCGGTGCGAACGGTTCGAAAACGGTCGGACCCGGTCGAACCGTCCCGCCAACGTCTGCCGTACGTCGTATCTCCGTCCGGCGGGTCATACATCGCCGGAGTGCTCGACAGAGCTCCCGTGAACACTGCAGGGGCGCGACCCGAACGGAACGTTGATACCACGTCACGAGCAATCCGGTCTGATGCATCCCGAGCATAGAGAGCTCCCGACGGAGTACGATCTCCGAGTACGGTTCTTCTCACAGCACGTTCGGGTGACTCGATGAGCGTTCCGTTCACCCTCGCCGCCAATACGGAGATGGTCCTTCGGAAGGACGATTCCCTCGAGGGGATCACTGAGGCCGCGTCGATGGGTCTCGAGGCGATCGAACTCTTCGATATCGAGGGTGCGGACAGAACCGCCGTTCGCGAGGCAGGCGAGGAACACGGCATCGACGTCGCCGCGTCACTCACCGTCGGCGTCGCGGGGAATACGGGGAACGAAGGGAGGAGTATCACCGATCCGTCGCTCCACGACGAAGCCGTCGCGGACGTCGAACGCTCGCTCGAACTCGGCCAGGAACTCGGAACCGAGACGCTGATCGTCACCGTCGGACCCGAACGGGGAGAACTCCCACCGGGGGCCGAACACCGAGCGATCGTCGACGTGTTGCGGGAGGCGGCCCCGGCGGCCGAAACCGCAGGCATCACGTTGGTTCTGGAACCGTTGAACACGACGGTCGATCACCGAGGGTACTACCTGGACTCTTCGTACGAGGCATACGAGATCGTCGACGCGGTCGACAGCGCCCGAGTCAAGGTACTCTACGACGTCTACCACCAGCAGATCACGGAGGGAAATCTCATCGAGAACATACGCGAGCACGCCGAGTTCATCGGTCACTACCACGTCGCGGACGTCCCCGGACGTCACGAACCCGGTACGGGGGAGATCGACTACGAGAACGTCTTCGAGGCGATCGGGGAGACCGACTACGAGGGGTTTGTCGGACTCGAGTTTCACCCGAGCGGTAGCCCCCGGGATGCGATCGGGACGGTCCGCTCGTTGCTGGGTTGAGGTCCCTGTGGTACCGTCACCCGCCCGAAGAGCGACGTCGAAGCGGCGTTCCAGTGCCGGAACCCCCTCCCACGATGTGGCCAGAAAACGAGCCCCCAGAACGTCCTGGATCCCAGGTCCGCGTGGTTCCGGAGGAGTATCGGGGCCCACGGCAGACACGACCGGGTCCGGGGCACGGTGGCCCGGACACTAACCTTGATCTGGAGGGATACGCCAGTAGGCGTATGGTGGTTCGTCTGGCGTTTATCGGATCCGGCGGCGTCGCGAACTGGCAACACTTCGATAACCTCGAACCGATGGACGCAGCGGAGATCGTCGCGATCTGTGACGTCGACGGGGACTCGGCGAGGTCGGCC
>SKXI01000465.1 GCA_007128515.1 Halococcaceae archaeon
GAATTCGACGCCGAAATCGCGGGTATCGCTCCCTTTCACGGTCTCCGTCATCCCGTTTTCCAGCAGGGTGCCGTCGTCACGTGGAGGCTGGTGTAGTAGCGACAGAGCTACACGAATCCAGCCGCCATGACACGAACATGGACGAGCACACGCGTGATCCTTCCGTCGGACCCCCCCTGGGAAACCCGACGGGCTGGCGGGCGGACGGTCAGTGGGAGCACGCGACGCTCCGCCGGGCGACCGACCACGGCGTTCGCCTGTTCAACGCCGGCGCCTACCACGAATCACACGACTGCTTCGAGGACGAGTGGTACAACTACGGCGCGGGGACCACCGAGTCGAAGTTCCTCCACGGGATGGTGCAGGTGGCGGCGGGGGCGTACAAACACGTCGACTTCGGCGACGACGACGGGATGCGTTCGCTGTTCGAGACCGCACTCCAGTACTTCCACGGCGTCCCCCGGGACTTCTACGGCGTCGACCTGATCGACGTGCGGACGACGCTCACGAACGCGCTTTCGGACCCGACGGTGATCGACGGCTGGCGGATCGCCCTCGACGGGCGGTGTCCCGAGGCGCGCGAGGAGGACTTCGTCTACGCCGAGACGCTCGACTGAGTCAGTCCGCGAGCACGCCCGTCTCGACCGGGCGGAGTTCGGCGCTGAAATGTCGCAGCTCGGGCGGGTCGGGGTCGGTCACCAGCTCGAGGCCGCCGATCTCCTCGCGCCTATCGAGGACGGTGGAGAACGTCTCAGCGACGTGGTCGAGGTGCTCGTCGTGGTAGGTCCGGCGGGGGAGCGCGAGTCTGAGGAGTTCCGGGCGGTCGGTCCCGGGGAACGCGAGGCTCCCGAGTTCGACGCCGCGGACGCCGCCGTCGAGGTAGGCCGCACAGGCGAGCGCCTGCCCCGGGAACTCCGAGGGCTCGAGCTGTGTGAGCAACGACCCCGCGTCGACGTAGACGGCGTGGCCGCCGACCGGTTCGTAGATCGGAACGCCCCGATCCCGGAGCCGATCGCCGAGCGATCGGACCTGGTCGACGCGCGCACGGACACGGTCGTCGTCGACCGCCTCCCGAAGGCCGACCGCCATCGCCGCCATGTCGCGACCGGCCATCCCGCCGTAGGTCGGAAAGCCCTCGTAGAGGATCAGCCGGGGTTTCAGCGACTCGGCCAGCTCCGGATCCCGCAGCGCGAGAAAGCCCCCGACGTTCGAGAGCCCCTCCTTCTTCCCGCTCATCACCACGCAGTCGGCGTACGAGAGCTGTTCGCGGGCGATCTCCGCGACGCTACTGTCCGAGAACGCCGGCTCGCGCTCGCGGACGAAGTGGGCGTTCTCCGCGAACCTGCAGGCGTCGATCACGAGCGGGACGTCGAGGTCGTCGGCCAGTTCGCGGGCGGCGTGGGTGTTCTCGACGCTCACCGGCTGGCCGGCCATCGAGTTGTTCGTGATCGTGAGCACGACCGCTGCGACCCGCTCCGCTCCCGCCTCGGCAGCGGCGACCCGGGCGTTCTCGACGTCGAGGTTCCCCTTGAACGGCGCGTCGGCGGAGAGATCGGTCGCCACCTCGACGGGACAGTCGATCGCCCTCGCGCCGTTCGCGGCGACGTGTGCCCGGGTCGTGTCGAAGTGGGTGTTGTTGATCACGACGTCCCCCGCGGAGAGCAGGTGACCGTAGAGGACGTTCTCCGCGCCCCGTCCCTGGTGGGTCGGGAGGAGATGCTCGAAGCCCATCACGTCGGAGACGGCGTCCTCTAGCTCCCCGAAACTCCGGCTCCCGGCGTACGCTTCGTCGCCGGTCATGAGCGCGGCCCACTGGTCGGTGCTCATCGCGCCGGTCCCGCTGTCGGTGAGCAGGTCGACGAAGACGTCGTCGGACGCGACGCGGAAGAGGTTGTAGCCCGCCTCCCGGAGGCAGGTCCGACGCTCCTCGCGGGGAATGAGGTCGACCGGGGCGGCCATCGCAGAACGGTACTGGGTCATGGCTCCTCTATTCCCGCCCGACCGTTTGAGTCTAGGCGGACAGCGTTGTGCGATCCTGTACGGGAGTGCGAACGACCCTCCGGGTGGAGACATCGTCGGCGATCCGAGTCCCTATCACCTCCCGGCTCGTAGGACGGGTAGATGAGAGTCGAACAGCTCGGGGAGGGCGACCCCGAGATCGCCGTGGTCGGCGGGATCCACGGCGACGAGCCCTGTGGAATCCGTGCGGTCGAGCGCGTGCTCGAGGCCGCCCCCTCGGTCGAGCGACCCGTGAAGTTCGTCGTCGCGAACGAGCGTGCCGCGACCCGTGGCCAGCGGTATCTCGACATCGATCTCAACCGTGCGTTCCCCGGCGAGGAGGCAGCGAACACCCACGAGGGGCGGCTCGCGTACGACCTTGCCGAGGAGCTGGAGGGCTGTGCGACGCTCGCGCTCCACTCGACGCAGTCGACCGGGCGGTCGTTCGCGATCGCCGACGGCCTGACGCCGTTCGTGCGGCAGGTGGCACCGGCACTGTCGATCGAGACGCTCGTCACGACGGGACCCCTCGTCCAGGGGCGGCTGTTCACCACCGCCCGGACGATCGAGGTCGAGTGCGGCCTGCAGGGCAGCGAGCGGGCGGCGGACACCGCCACGCAGATCACCTGGGAGTTCCTCACAGCGATGGGTGTCCTGGGCGATCGCTCGGCGGAGACGAGACGGGTCATCCCCGTCTTCGAACTCCGCGAACCGATCCCGAAGGAAGGGGGATCCGAGTACGACGTGCTCGCCGAGAACTTCGAGCGCGTCGGCGACGGCGAGGCGTTCGCCTCGATCGACGGCCAGGTGATCGCCGCCGACGTCCCCTTCTACCCCGTCCTGCTCTCGCCGTACGGCTACCGGGAGATATTCGGCTACGCCGCGGAGCAGGTGGGCGTCCTCGAGCCCGGAACGCCTCACTCGGGTGGCGAGAGCTCGACCAGCGTCAGGTCGCGGTCCAACGGGCAGAACTCGTGAGGGGGATCGCCGAGGACCTCCCTGATCCGGTACTCCCCGTCCATCTCCGCGCCGTCGGGGACGCAGTACTCGTGGCTCGGACACTCGGTGTACTGACAGGGACCGGCGAGCGAGACGCGGCTCCCGGCGTACGCGCTACGTGAGGGGACGTTCGCGACCACGGAGGCCGGTTCGACCTCGACGGCGCTCACCCCGTCGTCGTGGACCCCACACTCGAGGGTCTGGGCGTTCTCGCGCAGGCCGGTGACGCGGTACTTCGTCCCCTCGGTGAGGTTGAGACACTGGTTCCGGTAGGGACAGCCCTCGCAGGCGCTCGCCTCGCCGTGGTAGACGAACTCCCGTCCGACCTCGGCGAGACGCGTTCCGATGAGCGTGACGGTGGTCATGTGGTCGCTAGATCGAGCCCACCCTTAACGCTCCCGCCCGGTCAGCTCGTCGAGGCGATCCAGGTACGGCTCCCGGGGGACCTGATACGCATCCCGGTAGTCGACGCGGCCGTTCGCGAAGCGTTCGGCGAGCGAGAGCGCGCCCTCGACCGCACCGGCACGGTCGTCGTAGCGCGCCTCCTCGAGCGAGACGTCGGGTTCGAGGTAGAAGGTGACGTACCAGCGCTCGCTTCGGTAGCCCTCCGCACGCTGTTCCGGGCGGCGGTTTCTGTGGGGGCCGTTCGAGACGTACAGCGTCGGGAGACACGGCGCCGGGAAGGCCGAGGAGTCGAAGACGTCGGGACGGTAGGCGAGGATCAGTCGCCCCTCCGGCTCCTCGTTCCACGGGACCCATCCCGCCGGGAGCGCGTCGGTAACCATAGGTAAATCACGGTCCTCGGTCGTCTAATCGTTCACGGTCGGCCGACGACCCCCGATCGGGGAAACATATATAAGGTGCACGTTCGGTGTACGAACGACTCATCGGCCGAGTCACCGCAGTATAATTATTTTCACCTTGATATGAATAGAGTAAGAGAACGAGAACTGCGAATATACAAAACACTTATATTCGAGTAGCCCGGCTACACTAAACAGTATCGGTGTGCCAACACCATACACACGTGCCGCCCGCTCCGTCCCCCCACGATCGACCGTCGCTATCGTCGGGTCGGGCGTCCCGGGCGTGCATCGCTCACGTATGCCAGAACCCGCCCCCCGCTCCGCCGCTCGCACGCAGCCGATCGGAGAGCGGGGCCTGCGAGGGCGATCCGCGGTCCCCAACGAGAGAAACCATGTCAGGTGAGATCGACACGCTCGAAGAACTCAGCGACCAGTACAGAGACACCGTCCCGAGTGACCTCCGCGACGCGAAGACCTTCGATTGGTACCTGGAGACGGCCGCCGCCGATCCGAAGGTCGTCCGAAACGCCCACCAACGGGTCGCGGACATGTTCGACTTCTACGGGACGCGCTACGACGAGGAGACCGGCACCGTCGAGTATCTCCTCGCGAGCGAGGACCCGATCAACGACGGCGAGAACCGCTTCTTTGGCAGGTACATCCACCGCTCGATCCACGAGTTCGTCAACAAGGTCAAAAGCGGCTCGCGCGGGCTCGGCCCCGACCGTCGGATCAAACTCCTCCTCGGACCGGTCGGCTCCGGGAAGTCGGCGTTCGACTCCCAGTTACGGCGCTACTTCGAGGACTACACCCACCGCGAGGAGGGCCGGATGTACACGTTCCGGTGGACGAACCTCTGTGACGTCGTCCCCGACCAGGACCCCGCCGACGACGTGGTCCGGTCGCCGATGAACCAGGACCCGATCGTGCTGCTCCCGCTCGAACAGCGCCAGCGCGTGATCGACGGGCTCAACGAGCGCCTCGACGCTCCCTACTCCATCCGGAACGAACAGAGCCTGGATCCGGCCTCCAGTTTCTACATGGACCGGCTGCTGGCACACTACGACGACGACCTCCAGCAGGTGTTGGAGAACCACGTCGAGATCGTCCGCCTCGTCGCCGACGAGAACAAACGCGAGTGCATCGAGACGTTCGAGCCGAAGGACAAGAAGAACCAGGACGAGACCGAGCTGACCGGCGACGTCAACTACTCGAAGATCGCCGTCTACGGCGAGTCCGACCCCAGAGCGTTCGACTACTCCGGGGCCTTTTGTAACGCCAACCGGGGGATCTTCTCCGGCGAGGAGCTGTTGAAAC